>CAYVCH010000106.1:0-8340 GCA_964449755.1 uncultured Actinomycetes bacterium | reverse complement strand
CCCCACCGCCGCCCCCTCCCGCACCAGCACGATGGCGTTGGACTTCACGCGCCAGGCGATGGACCAGGCGAGCAGCAGGTCCCGCCACTCCTCCTCGGTGGGCTGCCGGGAGGAGACCACCTCCATCTCCTCCCGGGTCTCGCGCACCACGTCCACGTCCTGGACCAGGGCTCCACCCGGGATCGTGCGCACGTCCAGGCCCCCCCGGGGGCAGGTGGGGACCTCCACCACCCGAAGGCCCGGCCGCGCGCCCAGCTCCGCCACGGCCTCCGGCGCGTAGCCCGGCGGGACGACCACCTCGGTGAAGACCTCACGCACGGCCCCGGCGGCGGCGGCCTCGAGGGGGGCGTTGAAGGCGACGACGCCCCCGAAGGCGGACACCGGGTCCCCCTCGACGGCCAGCCGATGGGCGTCGGCCTGGTCCGGGCGGACGGCGGCGCCGCAGGGGTTGTTGTGCTTCACGACCACGCACGCCTGTCGCGGCAGGGCGAGGGCGAGCTCGTAGGCGGCATGGGCATCCAGCCAGTTGTTGTACGACATCTCCTTGCCCTGGAGGACCCTGGCGCCGCCAAGGAGGCCGGGTCCGCCGGGGTCCCGGTAGAGGGCCCCCCGCTGGTGGGGGTTCTCCCCGTACCGCAGGTCGGCCACCTTCTCCAGGGCCAGCCCGACGAAGGAGGGGAGCCCCTGCCCCGGCCGGGCCGCCTGCGAGGCGAACCAGGAGGCGACGGCCAGGTCGTAGCTGGCCGTGTGGGCGAAGGCCTCGGCCGCCAGGGCCAGGCGGGTCCCGCGGGTGAGGCCTCCCTCCCGCCGGAGCTCGTCCACGACCCCGCGGTAGCGGGCCGGGCTCACCACGACCCCCACCGAGTCGAAGTTCTTCGCCGCCGCCCGCGCCATGGCCGGACCCCCGATGTCGACCTGCTCCACCACCTCCTCGGGCGGTGCCCCGGCGGCCACGGTCTCCCGGAAGGGGTAGAGGTTCACCACCACGAGGTCGAACGGCTCGATGCCCAGCTCCGCGAGCTCCCGCACGTGGCCGGGGTCCCGGCGGTCGGCCAGGATCGCGGCGTGGATCCGGGGATGGAGGGTCTTCACCCGGCCCCCCAGCGCCTCCGGGAACCCGGTGACCTCGGACACCGGGGTGACCGCCACGCCGGCCCGCCGGAGGGCCTCCGCCGTGGCCCCGGTGGAGACGATGGCCACCCCCAGGTCCGCCAGGGCCTGCCCGAGTTCGGTGAGGCCGGCCTTGTCGGCGACGGAGACCAGGGCCCGCCCCACGGGGAGGAGGTCCTCAGCCACCGGCCCCCCCGCCACCCTCCCCGGGGGCCGAGGCGTGCCCTCGGCCCACCGCCGCCTCCAGGACCCGGACGTGGCGACCCCGCACCTCCAGGCGTCCCTCGAGGAGCGCCCGCATGGCCGCCGGGTACAGACGGTGCTCGATCTCCTGGAGGCGGGCGTGGAGGGAGGCCACGTCGTCGCCCTCCAGCACCGGCGCCGCCTCCTGCAGGACGACGGGCCCGTGGTCCACCTCCTCGTCCACCAGGTGCACGGTGACGCCGGTCACCTTGACGCCGTGCTCCAGGGCGTCGGCCACCCCGCGGGTCCCGGGGAAGGCCGGCAGGAGGGAGGGGTGGATGTTCAGCATCCGTCCCCGAAAGGCCTCCACCACCTCGGGACCCAGGATCCGCAGGTAGCCCGCGAGGGCGACGTGGGTGATGCCGGCTCGCAGGAGGAGGTCCAGGAGGGCCCGGTCGTGGGTGGCGCGGTCGGGGTAGGCGGCGGGGTCCACCAGCTCGGCCCGGACGTCCCGCGCCCGGGCCCGCTCCAGGGCCCGGGCCCCCGGCCGGTCCGACACGACCAGCACGATGCGGGGCCCCACCACCGGGTCGTCGAGGAGGGCCTGGAGGTTCGTGCCCTCCCCCGACGCGAGCACGGCCACGCGGGCTTCCACCGGCGGGCACGCTAGGGGCCGGGAGCTCGGCGTGTCAACGGTGCGGTCGGTGCCGTGCCTCCCCTACCCCCCCTGCCACCCGTCCCAGAGGCTCCTGGCCCGCTCCCATTGCTCCGCGGGGGATCCCTCCTCGGGGGGCTGGTAGCGGGCCCCGGGGAAGCGGTGGGCGGGCGGGGTGAACGTGCCGCGCTCGATGAGACGCCGGATGTTGTCCCGGTAGATCTCGTCCACCTCCGCGTGGGATCGCGGGTCCTCCCGGAGCCACAGGTTCGCGGGGTGGATGGGCTGCTCGTACATCTCCCTGAAGATCTCGGTACGGAGGTCCTTGATCCAGTTCGTGTTCAGGTTCATGACCCGGAACTGCCGGAGTTGCTCGATGTCGATGATGCCGGCCACGGCCGTGTTGTAGCCGGAGGCCTGGTAGGCGATGACGTTCCCCAGGTAGTCGACGATGTGGCTGCCTCCGCCCCCCACGTCGAAGGGGTGCCGCATGGCGGGGTGCACGTACACCGGCCCCACGTTCGGACAGACCATGTAGACGGTGTTGAACTGGGCGTGGGCGCGATTCTGGACCATCCACGTGCCGCCGCCTGGGTAGCCCACCTGTGTCATCGGGATGGCCTCGCTGGGCCGGTAGACGACCTCGGCACCGTTGAACGCGAGGGCCCGGACCGCCTCCGGGTACTCCCCGTCGCTGCAGCAGATCGTCCCGATGTTGCCGATGGCTCCCCCCATCTCCTCGGTGGTCCGCAGCACGGGGTAGAAGGCGTCGAGCCCGTCGCCGAAGACCTCGACCCACCGGTCGTACACGTCGTGGGGCGTGCAGGAGCGTTCCCGGCACCAGATGTGGTTCTTCGCCGCCTTGTGCACCACCTCGCCCCGGGGGGAGATGACGAACAGGGTGTTGAAGTACCGGTCCTCCATCACCTCCGGCCACCGGGCCTTGCACTGGCCGACGATGTAGGTGTCGTACGTGACCGCCAGCTCTCCCAGGACCTTCGTCTCCTCGCCGGGGATGTCGATGTAGAACTGCCGAGCCGCGGTGACATGGGGGACGTCGAAGACCTCGTCGGTGAAGCCGGTGAGCGCGCCCTCCGCAAGGCACACCAGCTTCACGGGCAGGTTGATGTTCACCGTGCTCACCGCCGCGTGGATCGCATCGACGACGGTCTCGAGGTTGCGCTGGATGTGCTCCCGCTTGCTGGTCCCGTACACCACCGTCGACAGGCCGATGGCGTAGTAGGGGGCAACGGGCCTCGGCCCCTCCCCCGCTTTCGGCTCCTTCCCCTTCATCGCTCGCTCTCACCCCTTCCACGCTCCGGACGACCCCGACCGATGCCCCGGGAGGGGCCTCAAGGTGTCACCCCTCCTCGGGGTCGGCCGGCGGCAGGCCCAGGTCGGCGAGACCCGCCACCGCCTCCCTCGCCGGCGCGCGGCCCCGCACGCTGAAGGCGAGCAGCGTGCCGGCGGCGGCGAGGATGGCCACGGCCCAGGGGATCTTGTTCGTGGGCGAGGGCACCTGGTAGATCGAGCCCCAGAGGGCACCCACGGAGATGGCGAGGCCGATGAGGCCCGCCACCGCCAGGGGCCCCCGCCGCTCGACGCCCCACAGGCCCTTGAGCCCGCTGGCCGCGACCAGGGCGTACACCAGCACCAGGCCGAAGCTGCCGAAGCCGGCCAGCCAGGCGAAGAGGGGGAACCACTCGGGCTCCCCTTCCAGCAGGCCTCCGGTGAAGCGCACCAGGAGGGCGGTGGCGACGACGGCCCCCACGGTCAGGACGGTCGCGGTGACCGGCGTCCCGTAGCGTCGGGACACGGCGGCCAGGCCCCGGGGGAGCTTCCGGTCCCGGGCCAGGGCGAAGACGCCCCGGGTGGTGGACACGGACGTGCCGATGCCCACGGCCATCATGTCCAGGATCACGATGAGCTGCAGGACACGGTCGATGTTGACCGACCCGAAGGCGCCCGGAGCCCCCAGCTCGAACAGCGGCGCGGCGCTCGCCCCCCAGGCCTCCGCGTCCAGGCCGAACCCGATGGCCTGGGCGTACCCCGCCACGAGGTAGAGGACGCCCACGACCACGACGGACAGGATGATCGCCCGGGGGATGTTCCGCCCCGGATCGTTCGTCTCCTCCCCCAGGTTCGCCGCGGTCTCGAACCCGGCGAAGGAGAGCACGCCGAACAGCACGCCGAAGAAGATCCCCGACCAGCCGGCGTCGGCCGACGTGGGGAGGAACGGGCGCACGCTGTTGCTGTGGCCGCCGGCGCCGCCCCGCACGATGACGGACAGGAAGAACACGAGCAGCACCGCGGCCGAGACGAGGGCGAGCGTGAGCTGCGCCCGCGTCGAGATCTGGACGCCGAAGTACAGGACGACGAACAGGAACCCCGCGTAGAGGAGGGCGATGACCCAGTACGGGGGCGCCCCGCTCCAGCCGAGGTCGTCCCGGAGCAGGCCCTCGGTGAGGCCCCCCAGGGCGAGGGGCAGGGCGGCCGTCAGCGCCAGGGTCCCCCAGTAGTAGATCCAGCCGGCCACGTACCCGACCCGGTCCCCCAGGCCGTGGGCCGCGTAGTCGTACAGGGCGCCCGCGGCGTGGACCCGCCTCGCCCAGGCGGCGATGATCCACCCCAGGGCGAGCACCCCGACGAACGAGAGGAAGATGGCGAAGGGCGTGGCCAACCCCGCCCCCCTGCCGGCAAAGCCCCCGGACACGATGAGCGGCAGGATGATGGCCGAGACGAACACCGGCCCCGTGAACCCCACCGACTGGGCGACCGCGTCGATGAGCGAGAGCCGCTGCCCGCCGAGCTGCTCGTAGTGGGCCGCCGAATCAGCCATCGCTGCCCCCTCCCTTCCAGGTCGAGCCCATTATCGCCCCTACCGGGCCACAGGGTGAGGCGCGCCGGGGCGTCCCCGCGCCCTCCAGACGGACGTGAGGCCCTGGGACGGGCGCACGTCAGGCGCAGGCTGCGCTCCGCCGGGCACGCCAGGCGGGCGGGTCCACCGAGGCAGCGCCCAGGCGCCGGCCCTCCAGCCGACTGCGGCCGCCGATAAGCTTCGGCCATGCCTGCCGACGAGCGGGTCCTCCGCGGCACCCGGTGCGCGGGGCACCCCCACGTCCCGCCGGTGGCGACCTGCGACGGCTGCGGGCGCCCCCTCTGCCTCACGTGCGCCGTGCCGGTGCGGGGGCGGGTCCTGGGCCCCGAGTGCCTGGAAGAGGTCCTGGAGGCCGGCGCTCCCCCGGGGGCGCCGGCGCCGCGCGGCGGCTGGCTCTCCCGGACGGCGGGGGTCTGCTTCGCCCTGGCCTCCTCGGCCACGGTCCTTCCCTGGACCGACTTCGGCCCGGGATCCCGCCTGCTGGGGGCCTGGTCGAGGCCGCCCCGGTGGCCCATGGCGGTGGCCGTCGCCGCCGTCCTCGGCCTCGTCCTCTGTGGGCTGCCCCGGCTGACCCGCGGGGCGGTTCTCCCGCCCCCCTCCGTCCTGGCGACGGTGGCCGCCCTCGTGGTCGCGGGGAGCCTCCTGGCCATCGCGGACCCGCCGCCCTTCGCGGGCCCCGCCCTCGCCCCGTGGGTGGCCCTGGTGGCGGGCCTCGGCGCCCTGGCCTCGTCTTCGGCCCTGGCCCTCCGGCGACGCAGGGGCTGACCCCCGGGCCGACGTGTTTGACTCGCCCCGGGCGACGTACTTGAATGGCCACGGCCGGGCGGCCTGCGAAAGGAGCTGGGCATGGCGCAGGGCGGGTCCGGGTTTGACGCGTCCAGACTGTCCACGGGAGACCGGCTCGTCCTCGGGGCCGCCGGCGTGTACTTCATCTGGTCCTTCCTGCCCTTCTGGTACCGGCTCTCCATCCCCCTGGGGGAGCTGGCGGCCCTCGTCGGGGTGCCGGGCAGCCGGAACGGCTTCCGGGGGCCCACTCTCCTGGCCTCCCTCCTCGCCCTCCTCGCCGCCGGCGAGGTGGGCGCCACGAAGCTCGGTGCGGTCAAGCTGGCGCTCCCGGTCCGGCGGGGGCTCCTCCAGCTGGCCGCCGGCCTCCTCGGCCTCCTGCTCACCGTCCTCGGGCTCGTGACCAGGCCCGAGGGCTACGCCGTGTCCTGGGGGCTCTTCGTGGGCCTCATCGTGACCGTCGTGTGGGCCTACGGGGCCTACATGATGTACAGCGAGCCCGAGGGCCGCACGGCGCCCCCGCCCGCCGAGGGTGGGCCGAGCGCCTGAGACGGGCCCGCGTCCGCGTCGTTGTTGCCCCCCGCCCCAGCCTCTACGCTCAGGGGGCCGGGATCCCTGGGTGACGTGAGGACCTGCCCCCACTGCTCGCACGAGCTGCCCGACGAGGGCACCGCCTGTCCTCGCTGCGGGCACGACCTGTCCGCCCGGACAGCGGCGGAGCCGGAGCCAGGTGGGGCCTGGGCGCCCCTTCGCTACACGCACTCCGGGGAGCGCTACGTCCTGGGCTACGGGGAGGGGTTCTTCGGCATCTGGGACCGGTGGGCCCCCGGGGCGCCGGCCGAGCGCTTCCCCCGCACCGACGACGGCTGGCGGCAGGCCTGGACCCGCTACGCCAGCCTGGAGCCTCGGTTCGTCGAGGTCCCCCGGGAGGCCGGGCTCGCCGCCCCCCCGCCTCCACCGGGACCGAAGCCCACGGCCTCCGAGCCCGCCGCCCCGGCCCGGGCCATCCGCTACACCCACTCCGGGGAGCGCTACGTCCTGGGCTACGGGGAGGGGTTCTTCGGCATCTGGGACCGGTGGGCCCCCGGGGCGCCGGCCGAGCGCTTCCCCCGCACCGACGACGGCTGGCGGCAGGCCTGGACCCGCTTCTCGCAGCTCGAGCCCGACGCCGCCGAGGTCCGTCCCGAGGGCGAGCCGGGAACGCAGACCTCGGGGCCCGCAACCGGCCGAGGGATGGCCGAGCCGGGTTCCGGGGTGGCCGGCGGGTGGTGGCTCCTCCCCCTCCTGTTCGGGCTGCTGGGGGGCACGGTGGCCTGGCTGGCGACCCGTCGCCGCGACCCCCGCACGGCCGCCCTCATGCTCGCCGCCGGGGCCCTCACGTCGGGGCTCGCCATGCTCCTCTACGCGACGGCGGTGCCCCGCTAGCCTGGCCCGGAGCCCCCGGCCGCAGCGGGGGGCAGCGCGCGGCCGGCCAGGTACCCGCCGAGGGTGCCGCCCACCACCCCCCAGGCCAGGCCCAGCAGGGTGGCGTGGCCTGGCCTGGGTCCCAGGAAGACCCAGCCGGCGTCCCCGGCCGGCCCGAGGCCCACCGAGGCCCCCAGGCGGATGCCACCGGCCACGGCGCCCAGGCCCAGGAGGGCGGCGAAGACGACCCCGGCGACGGCGGCGATCCCCGCCGCCTCGGCCCGGGACCTCCCCCAGGACCGCCCGGCCTGCCGCCCGCCCGCCACGGTGGACACCAGGGGCACCAGCAGGAACAGGAAGTACCCGGGGGGCGCGACCCGGGTCTCGAACCGCGGCAGGAGGGTCGAGGAAAGGCCCGGGGCGGCTCCGGCAGCCGGCCCGGCGCCCGCCTCCAGGCCGACGGGGAAGCGCCACAGGCAGAGGAGGTCCGCCGACACGGCCGAGCCGTAGACGCCGTCGCAGCCCCCCATGGCGGGCACCAGGACCCACACCGACTGGTTGGGGAGCAGCAGCAGGTGGTGCCCGAGGGCGACGGTCGCCCCCTCCGTCCCGCCCTCCGTGGCGGCCCGCAGGTAGGCCCTGGTGGCCTCCGGCCTGACGCCGGCCAGGACGAGCAAGCCGGCGAAGGAGAGGACGAGGGCCGCGGCGAACATTCCCCAGCCCCCGACGAGCGCGCCCGCCACCCGGCGGCCCACGGGCCCGCCCTCCCGCAGGGGAGTCCGGGCCGAGGCGAGCCCGCCCGAGGCGCCGGCCACCCCGGCGAGGAGGAGCGGCCAGTAGAGGGACCCCGCCGCCGCGGGCCGGACCACGAGGTCCCCGGCGAGGAAGGGCTCGAAGGGAGCCCGCACGTCGAGCCGGACCCCGAGCGAGACCAGGAAGGAGGGCACCGCGTAGACGGGGGCCACCTTCAGGCCGTGCATGGCCCGCGCCACCGGCCCGCCGCCGGCCGCCCGGGCCACCGCCCGCCCGGCCCGGAACAGCAGGAGCCCGGCGAGGCCGGTGGCGGAGAGGAGCGCCACGTCCAGCCGGTAGGAGAGCCCGGTGCCCAAGGGGCCCAGCGCCGCCGGGCCCGAGACGCCCGAGGCGTCCACGACGATGCCCACCCGGTGGAAGGCCCCGAAGTAGAGCCACCCGATCCGCGCAAACACGCCGGCGCCCAGCGGCGCGCCGGAGAGGGCGGCGACGGCGAGGGCCAGGCCCTGCCCGAGAAGGGCCATGGCCAGGAACGACGCCCCGCCGCGGGCCAGGGCCACCCCCCAGCCGGCGG
>CAYVCH010000105.1:0-8377 GCA_964449755.1 uncultured Actinomycetes bacterium | reverse complement strand
CGCCGCCGGCCTCCTGCTGGTCCTCGGGGGGTGGCGGGCCGAGCGCGCCCCGCGGGCCCTGGAGCGGGTGGTGGACTCCCTGGCGGACCGGGCCTTCGACGCGGGCGTGCTGGGGGCCCTGGCCTGGGCCGCCCGCGGCAGCCGGCCCCTCACCTCCGCGGCGGCCCTCGTGGCCCTGGCCGCCGGGTTCCTCGGGTCCTACGTGCGAGCCCGGGGGGCGTCCCTGGGCTACGGGGTGGAGGAGAGCCCGGCGACCCGCGGGATCCGGTACGCCCTGGTGGCGGCGGGCCTGCTGACGGGCTGGCTGCCCTGGGCCGTGTGGGCGGCGGCCGGCACCTCGACCGTGGCGGCCGCCGTCCGGGCGGGCCAGGTGGCGAAGGAGGAACGGGCGTGACGGGCGACGCGGCGAGGTCGGGGGGAAGGTGATCGGGACGCGGACGACGGGCCGGTGGGCGAGACCCTGAAAGAGCGCGTCGCCTACCGCGGGTATGCCTCGGCCGAATGGCTGGCCCGAACCCTGCCCGAGCCGGCCGGCCGCCGGCTGTTCCGGGCCCTGGGGGCCCTGGCCCACGCCCTGCTGCCCGGGGTCCGGACGACCGTGACGGCCAACCAGGCCCAGGTCCTCGGCCTGGACCCCGGGGCGTCCCTGGCGGCCGCGGCCACCCGGGAGGCCTTCGACCTGTACGCCCGCTACTGGCACGACACCTTCCGGCTGCGGGCCCTTCCGGCGGAGGAAGTGCGCCGCCGGGTGGAGGCCGAAGGGCTGGAGCACCTGGACCGGGCCCTCTCGGCGGGCCGCGGCGTGGTGGGGGTCACGCCCCACATGGGCAACTGGGACGCCGTGGGCCGCTGGCTCTGCCTCCAGGGCTACCGGCTGGTGGCGGTGGCCGAGCGGGTCCGCCCTCCCCGGCTGTTCGAGCTGTTCCTGCGGCACCGGGAGGAGCTCGGGATGCGGATCCTGCCGCTGGAACCGGGGGGCGTCGGCCACAAGCTCGCCGGGTTCCTCGCGGAGAACTGGATCGTGGGACTCGTGGCCGACCGGGACCTCAGTGGCCGGGGGGTCGAGGTGGAGATGTTCGGACGGCGGCGCCGGCTGCCGGCTGGCCCGGCCCTCCTGGCCCTCTCCTGCGGGGCGCCCCTCCTCGTGTGCGCGGCCTACACGACCGAGCGGGGCTGGCGGTTCGTGATCCACGCCCCCCTGGAGGTGGAGCGCACCGGGGACCTCCGCGCCGACGCGGCGGCGCTCACGCGACGGGTGGCCGCCGAGTTCGAGCGGGCCATCGCCGCCCACCCCGCGGACTGGCACATGTTCCAGCCGGCCTGGGAGGGGACCGGGGCAGGAGGGCGCGGGTTGGCGGGCCCCGGGGGGCGGGCGGGCGCCCGGGCCCACCGGGACGGTGGCCGGCCGTGAGGATCGTCCAGGCCTGCCCCTACGACTGGGACGCCCCCGGCGGGGTCCAGGTCCACGTCCGGGAGCTGGCCGCCCGCCTGCGGGGGCGCGGCCACGAGACCCTGGTGCTCGCGCCGGGACGCCGGTCCCCGGAGGGGCCCGGGGTCGTGGTCGTGGGCAGGCCCCTCCGCGTGCCCTACCGGGGCACGGTCGCGCCGATCTGCTTCTCGCCGGCCTCGTGGCGGCGGGTCCGGGCCGCCATTGGCGCCTTCCGCCCCGACGTGGTCCACGCCCACGAGCCCCTGGCGCCGAGCACCTCCATGGCGGCCGTCCTGGCCAGCCCATCGCCGGCGGTGGCCACCTTCCACGCCCACCTCGACCGGTCCCGGCTGCTCCAGTGGGCGGCGCCGGCGCTGGGCCCGGTCTGGCGGCGGCTCCGGGTGAGGGTGGCCGTGTCTGCCGCCGCGGCGTCCTTCGTGGCCCGGGCCTTCCCGGGGGAGGTCGTGGTGGTGCCGAACGGCGTGGACCTGGCGGCCTTCGCCGAGGCTGCCCCGGCGGGAGACCTGCCGCCCGGACGGCGGGTGCTCTGGGTCGGCCGGGCCGACCCCCAGAAGGCCCTCCCCGTCGCCCTGCGGGCCTTCGTCGCCCTGGCGCGGGACCTGCCGGACCTGTGGCTGGTGGTGGCGGGGGTGGGACCGGGACCTCTGCCCGGGGTGCCCGAGGAGGTCCGGGGACGGGTGCGGCTGCTGGGCCCCGTCCCCCACGAGGACCTGCCCGCCTACTATGCGGCCTGCGACGCCTTCCTGGCCTCGGCGGCGGGGCAGGAGAGCTTCGGGATCGTGCTGGTGGAGGCCATGGCCGCCGGCCTGCCGGTGGTGGCCACCGATATCCCCGGCTACCGGGAGGTGGTGCGGCACGGGGTGGACGGGCTGCTCGTGCCCCCCGGGGACCCCGAGGCCATGGCGGCGGCCCTTCGCCGGGTCGTGTCCGACCGGGAGCTGGCCGGGCGCCTGGCGGCGGGGGGGAGAGCGCGGGCCCGAGAGTTCTCCTGGGACCGGGTCGTGGAGCGGCTGGAGGCCATGTACGCCGAGGCCGCTGCCGGCTGAGGGCCCCGGCGGCAGCGGGGCTCGCCGGACCCGGCTCCCGGGCGTTGCTAGGATGGCGCGGTGCTGCCGGTCTGGGTTGCCGTGAGCGTCGTGGCGTTCCTGGCCCTGACCGTCGTGCTCCTGTACAACCGGCTGGTGGCCCTCCGCAACCGTGTCGACAACGGCTGGTCCCAGATCGACGTCCAGCTCCGCCGGCGCTACGACCTCATCCCCAACCTGGTGGAGGCCGTGAAGGGGTACGCGGCCCACGAGCGGGAGGTGTTCGAGGGGGTGGCGGAGGCCCGGGCCCGCGCCATCGAGGCCAGCGGCGTGGGGCCCCAGGCCGACGCCGAGAACGAGGTCACCCGGGGCCTGGGGCGGCTCCTGGCGGTCGCCGAGGCCTACCCCGAGCTGAAGGCCAGCCAGGGCTTCCTGGCCCTCCAGGAGGAGCTGACGGCCACCGAGTCGAAGATCGCCTACGCCCGGCAGTTCTACAACGACCAGGTCATGCGCCTGAACACGCTCATCCAGTCCTTTCCCGCGAGCCTGGTGGCCAGGGCCTTCGGCTTCCGGCCCCGTGAGTTCTTCGAGATCGAGGAGCCCGTCCGCGGGCCGGTGGCGGTGGAGCGGTAGCGCCGGGCGGTGTACGAGCGGATCGCCGCCAACAAGCGCAGGTCCCTCCTGCTCGTGGTGGGCGCCGTCGGGCTGCTGGGTGCCGTCGGCTACGCCCTCGGCCTCGTCTACCAGGCAGGCCCGGCGGGCCTGGCCCTCGCCGTCGCGGTGGCCACCCTCATGTCGGTGGGCTCCTACCGGTACGGGGACCGGCTGGTGCTGGCGGCCGCCGGGGCCCGGGAGGTCACGCGTGAGGAGGAGCCCCGCCTCCACAACGTCGTGGAGGGGCTGGCCATCGCCGCCGGCATCCCCAAGCCCCGGGTGTACGTGGTGCCCGAGGAGGCCCCCAACGCCTTCGCCACCGGCCGCGACCCCGAGCACGCGTCCGTGGCCGTGACCCGCGGGCTGCTGGACCTGCTGAACCGGGTCGAGCTGGAGGGCGTCGTCGCCCACGAGGTGGCCCACGTGGTGGACCGCGACATCCTCCTGGGGACCATCGTGGCCACCCTGGTCGGCGCCGTGGTGCTGGTCTCCGAGCTCTTCCTGCGCTCGCTGTGGTGGGGGGGCCCGCGGCTCCGCCGGGGTGGGCGGGAGGGTGGTCGGGCGCCCCTGGTCCTCGCCGTGGCGGGGGCCCTGCTGCTGGTCGTGGCCCCCGTGGTCGCGCAGCTCGTCCGCCTGGCCGTCTCCCGGCAGCGGGAGTACCTGGCCGACGCCCGGGGGGCGCTCCTCACCCGGTACCCGCCGGGCCTGGCCGGCGCCCTGAGGAAGATCGCCGCCAGCGGGCTGCCCATGCGGGCGGCGAGCAACGCCACGGCCCACCTCTGGCTCTCCCAGCCCTCGCGGTTCCCGGGGGAGCGAACGGGGTGGCTGGAGCGGCTCTTCTCCACCCACCCGCCCATCGAGGACCGCATTCGGCGGCTGGAGGAGATGTGAACCGGGTCGTTGAGGTCGGCCCGACCAGCCGCTAGGATGCGGCCCCGGCTCCTCGGGGCCGCGCAGGCCCCCGATACCCCCCGGAGGTCGACCGCTGAGGCTCACGCGCCGTGGCAAGGCCCTCGTGGCCGGGGTCGCCGCCCTGGCGGCGGCGGGGGGCCTCATCGCCTCGGGCGACGCTCCGGCGGTCATCCAGCGGGCCGTCGAGGGGGTGGTGGGCGTGGACGCGCCGCCCCCGACCTGCCCCCTCACCGGGCTGCGGGCGCCGGGCGGGGAGGTCCCCCGGCGCCCGGCCCTGGCCGTCAAGGTGGAGAACCTGCCCGAGGCCCGACCCCAGGCGGGCCTGGCCCAGGCCGACGTCGTCTACGAGGAGCCCGTGGAGGGGGGCATCACGAGGTTCATCGTCGTCTTCCACTGCCGGGGTGCCCCCCGGGTCGGGCCGGTGCGGAGCGCGCGGACCACCGACCCCGACGTGCTGGTGCCCTTCCGCCGCCCGGTCCTCGCCTACGCCGGCGGTGCCCGGCGAGTCCTCCGGGCCGTGGCGGCCTCGCCCCTGGTGAGCCTGTCCTACACGGAGGCCGCCGACGCCTACTGGCGGGACCCCGACCGGACGGCCCCCCACGACCTGTACGCGAGCACCCGGCGGCTGTGGCGGGCGGCGGGCCGGCGGGGCGGGGAACCGGGGCCCGTCTTCTCCTTCGCCGAGGAGCTGACCCTCCCCTCCCGGCGGGCCCGCCGCGTCCACCTGCCCTTCTCCTCCCTGGCCGACGTGGTGTGGACCTGGAACCGGCCCGCGGGGCGCTGGCTGCGCTCCCACGGGGACGTGCCCCACACCCTGGAGGGAGGTGAGCGGGTGGCCGCCACGAACGTCGTGGTCCAGGTGGTCCGCGTGACCTCGGGGGCGGTCATCGACCCCGCGGGGAACCCCTCCCCCGAGGTTCGGCTCGTGGGCCGGGGCCGCGCCTACGTGTTCCGCGACGGCCGGGTCGTGGTGGGCCGCTGGGTCCGGCAGGACCTGGCCGAGCCCACCCGCTTCCTCACCTCCTCGGGGGAGGAGATCCCCCTGGCCCCGGGGGTGACCTGGGTGGAGCTGCTGCCCTCCACGGTGGGGGTGGAGGTCAGCCGGTGAGCCCGGGGGCCCCGGGGAGGTCGGCGGTGATGGCCCGGAAGACCTCCTCGGCCCGGGCGCGGAGGGGGGCCGGGACGCGCCGGTAGGCGGCCCGGACCTCGTCCTTCCACGCCGCTCGCCGCGGGGAGGGGCGCGGGATGGCCCGCTCGAGGTCCTCCCCGCTCCGTCGCCGGGCCTCGTCCTCCTCGATCTCCCGCAGGATCCGGGCGACGTTGGCGTCGGTGTGGTGGAACTCGCGGAAGCGGGTGCCGAACCGCTCGTTCACCCGCCGGATCACCGCGCCGAAGTCCCTCACCACCTCGGTGAAGGCCCCCACCACGAAGCCGTCCCGGTGGGGGAGGAGGGTCCCGTAGAACCGGAGGTAGGCCCGGAGGGCCGCCTGCGGGCCCAGGGTGGGGGTGCGCACGAGCAGGGAGCAGATGGCCTCCTCGGGCTCGCGGGCGAGGACCAGGGCGGGGATGCCCCGGCGGATGGCCTCGAGGACCTGGGCCGGGGCGTGGGTGTGGTGGGCCAGGCGGACGGCCCGGGGCTCCTGGGCCAGGCGGAAGGCGGCCACGGCAAAGGAGGACGCGCACCGGGGGAACCCCTCGATGACGAGGTCCGTGTCGTCGTCCAGGACCTCCCCGTGGCCCCGGAGGCGGGCGATGGGGAGCGCCAGGGTGGGGTGGCGGGCCACCAGGCTCCTCGCGTCGTAGGCGGCGGACGCGAGGAGCCGTCGGAGGCCTCCTGGGGTCCGACGGGCGCCGTCCACGCCCCCAACTATGCCGCAGGCGGCGCGGGCCGGGGGCTCCCGGGCGGTACACTCAGGGTGGGTTCGGTCGGCGGAGCGGCCTTGTCAAGGAGGGGTGCACCGTGGAGCGCGAGACCGGCACGTTCCGCGTGAAGTCGGGACTGGCCGAGATGCTCAAGGGCGGGGTGATCATGGACGTCACCAACGCCGAGCAGGCCAAGATCGCCGAGGACGCCGGGGCGTGCGCCGTCATGGCCCTGGAGCGGGTGCCGGCGGACATCCGGGCCCAGGGCGGGGTGGCGCGGATGGCTGACCCCACGAAGGTCGAGGAGATCATGCATGCCGTGACCATCCCGGTCATGGCGAAGTGCCGCATCGGCCACTTCGTCGAGGCCCAGATCCTCCAGGCCCTGGGCGTCGACTACGTGGACGAGAGCGAGGTCCTCACCCCCGCCGACGAGGAGCACCACATCGACAAGTGGGCCTTCACCGTCCCCTTCGTCTGCGGGGCCCGCGACCTGGGGGAGGCCCTCCGCCGCATCGCCGAGGGGGCGGCCATGATCCGCACGAAGGGCGAGGCGGGCACGGGCAACGTGGTCGAGGCCGTCCGGCACCAGCGCACGGTGCTGAAGCAGATCGGTTGGCTCACCACCCTACGGCCCGAGCAGCTCGTCGCCGCCGCCAAGGAGCTCGGCGCCCCCCTCGAGCTGGTGCGGGAGGTGGCCCGCACGGGCAAGCTCCCGGTGGTGAACTTCGCCGCCGGGGGCATCGCCACCCCGGCGGACGCCGCCCTCATGATGCAGCTGGGCGTGGACGGGGTGTTCGTGGGCTCCGGGATCTTCAAGTCGGAGAACCCCGCCGTCCGGGCCCGGGCCATCGTCGAGGCCACCACCCACTACAACGACCCCGACGTCCTGGCCAAGGTGTCCCGGGGCCTGGGCGAGCCCATGCCCGGCCTGGACATCCGGGAGCTGGGAGAGGAGCGGCTGCTCCAGGTCCGCGGCTGGTAGCCGGGGGGCGGATGAAGGCCGGCGTCCTCGCCCTGCAGGGGGACTTCCGGGAGCACGCCCAGGTCCTGGCGGGCCTGGGGGTCCCGGTCACCGAGGTCCGCACGCCGGCGGAGCTTGCCGAGGTGGACGTCCTCTGCATCCCCGGCGGGGAGTCCACCACCATCGGCAAGCTGGCCCGCTCGGCGGGCCTCGTGGAGCCCATCCGGCAGCGGGCGGCCGGGGGCATGCCGATCCTCGGGACCTGCGCCGGGCTCATCGTGATGGCCAGGCGGGTGGAGGGCGGGGAGCCCCTCCTGTCCCTCCTGGACGTCACGGTGCGGCGCAACGCCTACGGCCGGCAGGTGGACTCCTTCGAGGCGGACCTGTCGGTGGAGGGCGTCGAGCTGCCGATCCGGGGGGTGTTCATCCGGGCCCCGGTGATCGAGGCGGTGGGGCCCGAGGTGCGGGTCCTGGCCGAGCACGGGGGGGTCCCCGTCGTCGTGGAGCAGGGCAACCTCCTGGGCATCTCCTTCCACCCGGAGCTGGTCGGCGAGGGCCGGCTCCACGCGTACCTGCTCGAGAAGGCCTGAAGGAGGCGGGGTGGCGGGGCACTCGAAGTGGGCGCAGATCCGGCGGAAGAAGGAGGCCACCGACCAGCGACGGGGACGGCTGTTCGCCAAGCTGCTCCGGGCCGTCGAGGTGGCGGCCCGGGAGGGCGGGGGCAACGTCGAGGGGAACATGACCCTCGCCTCGGCGGTGGAGAAGGCCCGGGAGTTCTCGGTCCCCCTGGAGAACATCGAGCGGGCCATCAGGCGGGGGACCGGCGAGATCGAGGGGGCGCCCTACGACGAGGTCACCTACGAGGGGTACGGGCCGGGGGGCGTGGCGGTGATGGTCCAGTGCCTGACGGACAACCGCAACCGCACCGGGCAGGACGTCCGCCACGCCTTCACGCGCAACGGCGGGAGTCTGGGGGACCCCGGGAGCACGGCCTGGATGTTCGCCCGCCGGGGGGTGATCCTCGTGGAGCGGGCCCTCTTCCCCGACGAGGACCGGCTCCTGGAGCTCGCCCTGGAGGCCGGCGCCGACGACCTGCGGGCCTCCGACGGCTCCTGGGAGGTCACCGCGGCCCCCGAGGCCTTCCGAGCCCTCCGGGAGGCTCTGGAGGCGGCCGGCGTGCCCGTCTACTCGGCGGAGGTCACCATGGTGCCGAGCGTCACCGTGCCGGTGGAGGGGGAGCAGGCCCGGCAGGTCCTCCGGCTCCTGGAGGCCCTGGAGGAGCTGGACGACGTCCAGGCCGTCTACGCCAACTTCGACATCCCCGAGGCGGTCATGGCCGAGGTCGGCTGATCGCCCGACGCGGGGCCCCACCTCGGTGGCGGGGGCCGCCGCCGGGGAACCGACGTCGAAGGGGAGCCCGCATGCCCGGACCGTCCTGCGGGTCCCGAGGGGTCCGGGGGGCGGTAAGATCACATGGTTGTGATCGTCGGCCCGGGACCCTAGACTGAA
>CAYVCH010000104.1:0-8382 GCA_964449755.1 uncultured Actinomycetes bacterium | reverse complement strand
CGGTCAGCCGGCGGTGACCTGGTAGCCGACGAGTCGTCCCCCTCGGAGGGAGACCAGCACCCCCCGGAGCACCCCCTGGGAGTACTCGCTGCCGGGGTTGAAGCACTGGGTACGCCCGTAGCGACGCCGTCCGGGGGACTCGTGCACGTGGCCGTGGAGGCCGACGACGGGCTGGTAGGTGACGACGGCGTCGCGGACCGCCCGGCTTCCAGCGCGGGCCAGGGCGGGCCGTCCCGCGGCCAGGACCGGCCTGGGGAGCCCCTCCGGGGTGGGCCGGACCTGCAGGACGGAGTCGAGGCCGGAGGCCAGGGGCGGGCAGTGCAGGTTGAACACGCAACGGGCGGGGTCGGGGACGGCCGCCATGCTGGCGTCGATGGCGGCGGCGATCTCCTCCTCGCTCCGCTCCCGGGGCGTCTGCCAGGGGGTGGGGGTGGAGTACCCCACGGTGACCATGGTGTGCTCGTGGTCCAGCTCGACCACCCGGTGCTCGCAGGGGCGCACGTGCTCGCCCGCGGCCTCCTCGAGGAGGTCGAGCACCTCGGGGACGTCGTCGTTGCCGCCGGTGAGGTAGAGGCGAACCCCGGTGCCCGCCAGGCGCTCCTCGGCCAGGGCCATCCAGGAGGCCAGCCGCTCCCGGGCGAGGCGCACGAAGGCCGCCTCCACGGCGGCGGGGTCGGCCAGCAGGGCGGCGTAGGCCTCCCGGTCGACGACGGCCCAGTAGAACCCGGTGGCCTCTGCCCGCCGGACGAAGGCCCGTACGGCGTCCCGGCCGTCCAGCTCCTCCACGACCCCGTGCAGCTCGGCCCGGTAGGTCCCCCGGGGGCCGGCCACGATGGGCACGAGGGCCTTGCCCATGAGGTCGCCGCCGAAGGCCACGACGTCGGCCCCGTAGAAGCGGGCGGCGGCGGCGAACTTCCGGAAGGTCGGGGTGGCCCCGTGGAGGTCGGCCGCGAAGAAGAGCCGAGTGGTGCTGGTCCGGCCCGGGGACCTCCTGAACAGCCGCAACGCTCCCTCCCTGCCGTCCGGGGCCCCGGGGGCCATCAGCCCAAGTGCACCACGACCGTCTTCAGCTCCGTGAGCCGCTCCAGGGAGAAGCGGCCGCCTACCCGCCCGACCCCGCTCCGCGACCCGGCCCGACCGCCGAAGGGCAGGTGGGACT
Source organism: uncultured Actinomycetes bacterium (assembly GCA_964449755.1). Taxonomy (GTDB): domain Bacteria; phylum Actinomycetota; class UBA4738; order UBA4738; family HRBIN12; genus CAYVCH01. The sequence goes on along the minus strand of CAYVCH010000104.1, from coordinate 7,223 downwards.
CCCAGTAGTTGGTGCCCTCGTTCACGTTCACCCACCCCGCCCGCACGGCCTCGGCGAAGCGAAGACCTCGGGCGAGGTCGCGGGTGAAGACGGCTGCCAGGAGGCCGTAGGGGGAGGCGTCGACGATCTGGATGGCCTCCTCCTCGTCCCGGATGGCCGTGACCGGGGCCACCGGGCCGAAGGTCTCCTCCCTGGCCACCTCCATGTCCTCGGTGACGCCGTCCAGGACGGTGGGCTCGAAGAACAGGGGACCCAGGGGGGAGCGGCGGCCTCCCAGGAGCACCTCGGCCCCTCGCTCGGCGGCGTCGTGCACGTGCCGCTCGGTCTTGGCCGCCGTGGCCTCGTTGTTGAGGGGTCCCATGGTGGTGGCGTCGTCGAAGGGGTCGCCCAGGCGGACCCGCTCCCGGACGGCCGCCGCGAGGCGGGAGAGGTACTCGTCGTGGACGGCCTCGTGGACCAGGATCCGCTCGCCGGCGGTGCAGCTCTGGCCGGCGTTCAGGAAGCAGGCGGTGAGGGTGGCGGCCACGGCGGCGTCCAGGTCGGCGTCGTCGAGGATCACCAGGGGCCCGTTGCCCCCCATCTCGAGGAGGAGCTCCTTGCCGGCCGCCCGCTCGGCCACCCGGTGTCCAGTGGCAATGGAGCCGATGAAGGCCACGGCCTGGGTCCCCGGGTTCGCCGCCACCTCGTCCCCGACGACGGGCCCGGGGCCCGTCACGAGGTTGAACACCCCCGGCGGGAGGCCAGCCTCCGCCAGGCACTCGGCCAGGCGGACCCCGCAGACGGAGGTGGTGGGGGCGGGGACCCACACCACCGCGTTGCCCGCCGCCAGGGCCGGCGCCACCACCTCCGCTGGCATCGTGTACGGCCAGTTCCAGGGGGTGATGACGCCGACGACGCCTCGGGGCACCCGGTAGACGAGGACCCGCTTGCCGGGGTCGACGGATGGGACGAGGATCCCCTCCAGCCGCCGGGCGTCGCCGGCCGCCATCTCGAAGTAGAGGACGAGCTCGTCCACCTCGTCCTCGGCCTCGGCCCGGAGGGGCTTGCCCTGGTCCAGGGAGAGGGTCCGGGCCAGCTCGTCGCGGCGGTCCCGGATGACCTCCGCCACCCGCTCCAGCACCCGGGCCCGCTCGAAGGGCGACCGGGCGGCCCACCCCCGCCAGGCCTCCCCGGCGGCGGCGATGGCCCGGCGGGCGTCCTCCCGGGTCCCCTCCGGGACGGTGGCGATGACCTCGCCGGTGGCGGGGCTCGTGGCCTCGAAGGTGGCGCCTGCCTCCGCGTCCACCCACGCCCCGCCGATGAACATCCGAAGGTGCTCGCCCACGCCCTGTGCTCCCAGGGCATCGTGCGCCGCCGGCCGGAATCCGGCAAGGGGCAGTTGCGCAGCGAGCAACGAGGAGGGGCCCCGGAGCCCCGGATCGGGCAGACTGTGGCACGGGGCGACGGGCCCCGGGGAGGTGGGTGCGACGGCGTACGACGTCGTGATCGTGGGCGGTGGCTCCGCGGGCTGCGTGCTCGCCAACCGCCTCTCCGCCGATCCCTCGACCCGGGTGCTGGTCCTCGAGGCGGGGCGGCCCGATTACCGCTTCGACATCTTCATCCACATGCCGGCCGCCCTGTCCTTCCCCATCGGCAGCCGGTTCTACGACTGGCGGTACGAGTCGGAGCCCGAGCCCTTCATGCACGGGCGGCGCATCTACCACGCGCGGGGCAAGGTCCTGGGGGGCTCGAGCAGCATCAACGGCATGATCTTCCAACGGGGCAACCCCATGGACTACGAGAGGTGGGCGGCGAACCCGGGCATGGAGACCTGGGACTACGCCCACTGCCTGCCCTACTTCAAGCGGATGGAGACCTGCCTGGCCGACGGGGGCCCCTTCCGCGGCCACGACGGGCCCCTCGTCCTCGAGCGGGGTCCCGCCACGAGCCCGCTGTTCCGCGCCTTCTTCGAGGCGGTCCAGCAGGCCGGCTACCCCCTCACCGACGACGTCAACGGGTACCGGCAGGAGGGCTTCGCCCCCTTCGACCGGAACATCCACCGCGGCCGCCGTCTCTCCGCGGCCCGGGCCTACCTGCACCCGGTGATGGGTCGACGGAACCTCGAGGTGCGCTGCCGGGCCTTCGTCACGCGGGTGGTCTTCCGGGGCAGCCGGGCGGTGGGGGTCGAGGTGGCACGCCGGGGCGGGGGCGTGGAGCGGATCCCGGCGGGGGAGGTGATCCTCTGCGGAGGGGCCTTCAACACCCCCCAGCTCCTCCAGGTCTCCGGGGTGGGGAGGGCCGAGCACCTCCGCCGCCTGGGAGTCGAGGTCGTCCAGGACCTCCCGGGGGTCGGGGAGAACCTCCAGGACCACCTGGAGGTCTACGTCCAGTACCGCTGCAGGCAACCGGTGTCGGTGGCGCCGTACCTGAAGTGGCGCTACCGGCCCCTGGTCCTGCTCCAGTGGCTGCTGTTCCGGAGCGGCCCCGGGGCCACGAACCACTTCGAGGGCGGGGGGTTCGTCCGCAGCAACGAGGACGTGGACTACCCGAACGTGATGTTCCACTTCCTGCCCATCGCCATCCGCTACGACGGGTCGGCACCCGTGGAGGACCACGGCTACCAGGTCCACGTGGGCCCCATGAGCTCCGACGCCCGGGGCTTCGTCAGGATCCGGTCGGCCGACCCCCGGGTCCCCCCGGCCATCCAGTTCAACTACCTGTCGACCGAGAAGGACCGGCGGGAGTGGGTGGAGGCGATCCGCATCGCCCGCCGGATCCTGAACCAACCGGCCCTGGACCCCTTCAACGGCGGGGAGATCGCCCCGGGGCCGGGGGTCGAAGCCGACGGGGAGATCCTCGACTGGGTGGCCCGACAGGGGGAGACGGCTCTCCATCCCTCCGGCACGTGCCGGATGGGGACGGGGGAGATGTCCGTGGTGGACCCGACGACCATGAGGGTCCACGGCCTGGAGGGGCTGCGGGTGGTGGACGCCTCAGTCTTCCCCTCCGTGACGAACGCCAACATCTACGCGCCGGTGATGATGGTGGCGGAGAAGGCTGCCGACCTCATCACCGGCGCCCACCCCCTCCCGCCGGAACCGGTCGAGTTCTACCGGCACCGGCGGGAGGGGCGGGCTGCCGGGTAGGGGCTACTCCACCGGGATCTCGGCGTGGATCTGCTTCAGGTCCACCCCCTGCCGGGCCCGCACGACCTTGGCCACGACGTAGATGACGAGGGCGAGGCCGTAGAGGATCCCCATGTAGACCAGGGACTGTTTGTTGTTGATCCCGTACACGGGGTCCTTCAGCCACAGGTAGAGCAGCCAGGCCAGGAAGGCCAGGGTGACCAGGCCGCCGATCGTGATGAGGGGGACCCCCGCCACCTTGAGCCTGGCGATGGGAGCGTTCTGGTAGATCCGGGGACGCCGCCAGGGCAGGATCGTGGCGGACAGGGCGCTGCCCACGAAGGTGACGGCGATGACCAGGGTGGCGTCCAGCGTGTAGGTGGCGAAGTTGCCCCAGTACGCGTACAGGGCGCTCACGATGACCGAGGGGATCAGCATGAGCATGAGGGCGCCCACCGGCACGTGGCGCTTCTCCGAGACGCTGGCCGCCCACTCGGGCAGGACCCGGTCGAAGGCCGACGCGAAGATGACCCGGGTGGAGGAGAGGAACAGGGTCCCCATCCACCCGAAGAACCACAGGCTCATGAGGACGATGAGGATGAGCTGGAAGGCCCGGTTGTTCACCAGGAAGCCGGCCAGCAGGGCGGGGTAGGGCCACACGGGAAGGGCGGCCGCCGACTCTCCACCGTAGAAGACGGTCCAGAAGTTGTTGTTGGCGGCCTGGAAGAAGTCCCACCCGAAGGTCTTGGCGACGAGGAGCAGGAAGACGACGGACAGGGCCACCGTGACCCACAGCCCCCAGAACATGCCCAGGAAGACCCGCCGGAAGTCGCCGGCCCCCCGGACCTCGCCGTAGAGGGTCGCCCCCCAGTTCGGCCACAGGAGGTAGAAGGCGAGCATGGGGACGAGCAGGAGGCTGGGGCCGAAGAAGGGGGTGAGGCCGAAGGCCGGCGGCGTGTAGCCTGCCTCGGCGGAGGCGGCGACCGTGGCCTGGTAGGCGTTCTGGATGCCGAACAGGTCGGCGGCGGTGCGGTCGAAGGCCGCCTGGAAGTCGGAGCGGCTGTTCACCAGCATCAGGACGAACATCACGGCCAGGCCGAGGATGGCCCCGTACCAGCAGAACTTCTGGAAGCGGGCGTAGCCCTCCATGCCCAGGGACACGACGATGCCGGCCAGGACGATCACGACGAGGGAGACGACGAAGATCCCGTTGGCCGTCCCGAACCAGGCGGCCGCGTCGGGGAGCTCCAGGATGGTGAAGATGGGCTGGAAGAACTGGAACGACAGGATGGCGCCGTAGATGGGGGCCCAGTGCCACAGGATGAACCACCACCCGGTGACGGCCAGCACGAAGGCCACCCCGCCCGAGAGCACGCGGCTCTGCCACACGTAGTCGCCCCCGGCTCGGGGCATGGTGGAGATGAGCCCCGCATAGGCGATGACGAGGAAGGTCACGAGGACGCCGGTGATGAGCACCGCCGGCAGGACCTGGGCCTCGGGGATGAAGGGGGAGAAGGAGATGATGTACAGGCCCAGGGTGACCAGGTTCACCGACAGGAACGCGTAGATGAACGCGTCGAAGGCGGACCAGCCCTTCACCAGCCCCGTCGCCTTCCGCAGGAAGAGCGTCGGGGCCTCCGGGATCGCTGCCATCGCTGCCTCCCTTCCCTCGGGCGGCACCCGGCCGCCAACCCTAGCCGTTCACCAGCAGGTAGTTCCGGATCTTCAGCTTCCTGGGGTCGACCTCCAGGATCGCTCCCTGCAGGACCCCCTCCTCGTAGGAGCTGCCGGGGTTCACCGCCAGGGTCTTCCCCAGGCGGATCGTGCCCTTGCTCTCGTGGATGTGCCCGTGGAGCGACAGCAGCGGCTGGTAGTCCAGGATGGACTGCCGGACCGCCTTCGACCCCACGGGCCGCATCGCCCGTCCGCCGTGGAGGTACCTCATGTCCTCGTCCAGGGCGGGCGCCTCGTCCAGGTTCGAGCCGTAGGGCGGAGCGTGGAAGTTGAAGATGGCGCGCTTGAGGTCGGGGACGGCCGCCACCATCCGGTCGATGCGCTCCCGGAGCTTCTCCTCCGGGGCCTCTCGGTAGGTCCGCCAGGGGGTGGGGTTGGTCCATCCCATGGACACCATGGACAGGCCGTCCAGGTCGACGACCCGGGCCTCACCCATCTCCACCACCGACGAGCGGGCGATGACCTCGTCGACGTCGAAGATGTCGTCGTTGCCGGGGCAGACGAAGCAGCGGAGGTCCCTGCCTGCGAGCCTCTCCTCGGCCATGGCCATCCACCGCTCGACGGTGGAGAGGATCTCCCGCCGGAACCAGCGCTCCACGAGCTTCTCGTCGGCGGCCAGGGCGGCCATCTCGTCGGGGGTCACCTCCACCGGGTAGTAGCCGCGGTTCACGATCCGGGCCCGCATCTCCCGCAGCTCCTCCTCGGTCTCCAGGGTGTGGGGGACCTCCTGGAGGGTCACCTCCCACCGGCCGTCCCGCCGGACGATGGGCACCATGGCCTTGCCGGTCATGTCGCCGCCGAGGATGAGCAGGTCCGCCCCGTAGAAGGGGCCGGCGTTCAGGAACTTCCGCCAGCACACCTCCGAACCGTGGACGTCGGTGGCGTAGAAGATCTTCGTCAACGGCGGCTCCCCACCCAATCTTCGACCCGCCGCGGGGGTCGTGCAAGGGACGCGTTGCGGCTGGAGCAACGGTGGGGCCGGCGATTGAACAGTGGTTCAATCGCCCCGTATCGTGTCCGGCGGCGAGCAGGGAGGTGAGGTCCGTGGCCTACCCCATGAGCGACGAGGACCGGGAAGTCCAGGAGCGGGCCCGCCGGTTCGTGGACGAGGAGCTCATCCCGTACGAGGTGGAGGCCGAGATGCACGGGGGGCAGCTGCCCCCGGAGGTGCTCGAGGCCCAGCGCCGGCGGGCCCGGGAGCTCGGCCTGTGGGCCATCGCGATCCCCCGGGACCTGGGGGGCCCGGGCCTGAGCATGTTCCAGCAGGTCCTGGTCCAGGAGCAGGCGGGCCGGGCCACCAACGCCCTGGGCTGGATCGTGCCCACGGGTCCCCAGTGGGCCCCGGGGGCGATGACCGACGAGCAGGTGGAACGCTTCCTCCTGCCCATCGTCCGCGGCGAGCGGCACGAGTGCTACGCCATCACCGAGGAGGGGGCGGGCTCGGACGTCGACGCCATCCAGGCCACGGCCCGCCGGGAGGGGGACGAGTACGTGCTCTCCGGCGTGAAGTGGCACGTGACCTCGTTCAACCTGGCCGACCTGGTGTTCTTCCAGGCGCGCCTCGCCGACGGGCCCCACGCGGGCGCCCACTGCCTGTTCGCCGTGGAGAAGGGGACCCCGGGGATCCGCGTGGTCCGGACGCCGGCCTACTCCCACACCTTCGCCCACCACCACCCGGTCGTGGCCTTCGAGGACGTCCGGGTCCCTGCCGCCAACCGCATCGGCGAGGAGGGCGACGGGATGGCCTACGCGTACGCGTGGTTCCGCTACGAGCGCCTCATGATCGCCGCCCGGTGCTGCGGGGCGGCCGAGCGCCTGCTGGAGGAGGCCACGGCCTTCGCCCGCGACCGCGTGCAGTTCGGCCGGCCCATCGTCGAGTTCCAGGCCGTCCAGCACATGCTCGCCGACTCGGCCACCGAGCTGTGGGCGGCCCGGCTCATGACCTACACCCTGGCGCGCGAGTGGGACGGCGGGGCCGACCCGAAGCTCCTCCACGCCCACTGCTCCATGGCCAAGCTCTACGCCAGCGAGATGGCGAACCGGGTGGCGGACCGGGCGGTCCAGGTCTTCGGCGGCCGGGGCTACATGCGGGAGAACGTGGCGGAGCGGTTCTACCGGGAGCTGCGGGTGGAGCGGATCTGGGAGGGGACCTCGGAGATCCAGCGGAACATCGTGGCCGGCCAGCTCGCGAGACGCGGGGCCCGCTGGATCGCCGGCTAAAGCGGGGCGTCGCCTCCGGCGGCCCCCGGGCGCCACCCCGCACCGCGCGGCCCCGGGCCCCTTGCGTTCCCCAGCCCGGCGAGCACGCCCTCACCGGGGCGCGAGGGGGCTCTCCCACCGGACCTCGGCGAAGCGGGCGAAGTCGGTGTCGGCCGAGACCACCGC
>CAYVCH010000103.1:0-8411 GCA_964449755.1 uncultured Actinomycetes bacterium | reverse complement strand
TTTGCCGTGCCGTCGGCAGAGTCCCGTTAGCCGCATGTCATCGTCCCTGGAGGGGGTACCTGTTGCCTGACCCGCTCGTCCCTGTCCGCGACCGTGTCAGCTTCGCCAAGATCGCCGAGGTCCTGCCCCTTCCGGACCTCATCGGCATCCAGCGGGAGTCCTTCCAGTGGCTCCTCGGGGAGGGGCTGAAGGAGGTCCTCGAGGAGGTCTCCCCCATCGAGGACTTCACCGAGCAGTTCCAGCTCTACTTCGGACGGCACCACTTCAAGGACATCAAGTACTCGGAGGAGGAGTGCCGCGACAAGGACCAGACCTACTCGGCGCCCCTGTTCGTCGAGGCCACCTTCGTCAACAAGACCACCGGGGAGATCAAGGAGCAGGAGGTCTTCCTGGGGGACTTCCCCATGATGACGGACCGGGGGACCTTCATCATCAACGGCACGGAGCGGGTGGTGGTCTCCCAGCTCGTCCGCTCGCCGGGCGTCTACTTCTCGAAGGACCTGGACAAGACGGCCGACAAGGAGGTCTACCTCGCCAAGGTCATCCCCTCCCGGGGGGCCTGGCTCGAGTTCGACGTGGACAAGAAGGACACCGTGGGCGTGCGCATCGACCGGAAGCGGCGCCAGAGCGTCACGGTGCTCCTCAAGGCCCTCGGCTGGAGCGAGGAGGAGATCCTGGAGCTGTTCGACGGGGCCGAGTCCATCAAGTTCACCCTGGAGCGGGACCACGTGCACACCCCCGAGGAGGCCCTGGAGGACATCTACCGGAAGCTGCGGCCCGGTGAGCCGCCGGTGGCCGACTCCGCCCGCACGCTCCTCGAGAACCTGTTCTTCAACCCCAAGCGCTACGACCTGGCCCGGGTGGGCCGGCACAAGCTGGACAAGAAGCTGGGGCCGGCGAGCGGCGTCCTCCGGGACCAGCTCAGGGCCCGGCACGCCAGCCTGGCCGAGCTGGACAACCCGGACCGGATGGGCTGGGAGCAGCCCCGGTACCGGGTCTGGTCGGCCCTGCAGAAGGACGAGACCGGCCCCGGCGGGCCCCGCTACAAGCCCATCCTCACCTACGAGGACCTGCTCAAGACCGTCCACTACCTGGTCAGGCTGCACGCCGGGGAGGAGGGCTACGACCCCGACGACATCGACCACTTCGGCAACCGGCGCCTGCGCAGCGTGGGGGAGCTGATCCAGAACCAGGTGCGCATCGGCCTGTCCCGCATGGAGCGGGTGGTGAAGGAGCGGATGACCACCCAGGACGTGGAGGCCATCACGCCCCAGACCCTCATCAACATCCGCCCGGTGGTGGCGGCCATCAAGGAGTTCTTCGGCACCAGCCAGCTCTCCCAGTTCATGGACCAGACGAACCCCCTGGCCGGCCTCACCCACAAGCGCCGCCTCTCGGCCCTGGGGCCGGGCGGGCTGTCCCGGGAGCGGGCCGGGTTCGAGGTCCGCGACGTCCACCCCTCCCACTACGGCCGGATGTGCCCCATCGAGACCCCCGAGGGGCCGAACATCGGGCTCATCGGGTCGCTCTCCACCTACGGCCGGATCAACGAGTTCGGCTTCGTGGAGACCCCCTACCGCCGGGTGGAGAAGGGCCGGGTCACGAACAAGATCGACTACCTCTCCGCCGACGAGGAGGACCGGCACGTCATCGCCCAGGCCAACGCCCTCCTGGACGAGGAGGGCCGGTTCGCCTCGGACTTGGTGCTGGTCCGCAAGAAGGGGGGCGAGGTGGACGCCGTGCCCCCCGAGGAAGTCGACTACATGGACGTCTCGCCGAAGCAGATCGTCTCGGTGGCGGCGGCCCTCATCCCCTTCCTCGAGCACGACGACGCGAACCGGGCCCTCATGGGGGCCAACATGCAGCGCCAGGCCGTGCCGCTGCTGCGGGCCGAGGCGCCCCTGGTCGGCACGGGCGTGGAGTTCCGGGCCGCCGTGGACGCCGGCGACGTGGTCCTGGCCGAGGAGGCGGGCGTGGTGGAGGAGGTCTCCGCCGACGAGATCGTCGTCCGGGAGCGCAGCGGCGACCTCCGCACCTACCGGCTGATGAAGTTCCGCCGCTCCAACCAGGGCACCTGCCTCACCCAGCGGCCCATCGTGGACGTGGGGGACCGGGTGGCCCGGGGCCAGGTCATCGCCGACGGGCCCTCCACCGACCACGGGGAGCTGGCCCTGGGCAAGAACCTCATCGTGGCCTACATGCCCTGGGAGGGGCACAACTTCGAGGACGCCATCATCATCTCCGAGCGCCTGGTGAAGCAGGACATCCTCACGTCCATCCACATCGAGGAGCACGAGGTCGACGCCCGGGACACCAAGCTCGGCGCCGAGGAGATCACCCGCGACATCCCCAACGTGGCCGAGGAGATCCTGAAGGACCTCGACGAGCGGGGCATCGTCCGCATCGGCGCCGAGGTGAACCCCGGCGACTACCTGGTGGGCAAGGTCACCCCGAAGGGCGAGACCGAGCTCACCCCCGAGGAGCGGCTCCTGCGGGCCATCTTCGGCGAGAAGGCGCGGGAGGTGCGGGACACCTCCCTCAAGGTCCCCCACGGGGAGTCGGGCAAGGTCATCGGGGTGCGGGTGTTCTCCCGGGAGGACGGCGACGAGCTGGCCCCCGGCGTCAACCAGCTGGTGCGGGTCTACGTGGCCCAGAAGCGGAAGATCTCCGACGGCGACAAGCTGGCCGGCCGCCACGGGAACAAGGGCGTCATCGCCAGGATCCTGCCCGAGGAGGACATGCCCTTCCTGGCCGACGGCACGCCGGTGGACATCATCCTGAACCCCCTGGGCGTGCCCTCCCGGATGAACCTGGGGCAGATCCTCGAGGCCCACCTGGGCTGGGCCGCCATGGTGGGCTTCACCAGGGACGGCCAGGACCTCCCGGGGCCCGTCTACATCGCCTCCCCGGTGTTCGACGGCGCCCGGGAGGACGAGATCCTCGAGGCCCTCAGGCACGCCCACCCCGGCGCCGACGGCCGGCGCCTGGTGAACGAGGTGGGCAAGGCCGTCCTGTACGACGGGCGCACCGGCGAGCCCTACGAGGAGCCCGTCACCGTGGGCGTGGCCTACATCATGAAGCTGCTGCACCTGGTGGACGACAAGATCCACGCCCGGTCCACCGGGCCCTACTCCATGATCACGCAGCAGCCCCTGGGCGGGAAGGCCCAGTTCGGGGGGCAGCGGTTCGGGGAGATGGAGGTCTGGGCCCTGGAGGCCTACGGCGCCGCCTACGCCCTCCAGGAGCTGCTCACGATCAAGTCCGACGACGTCCTCGGCCGGGTCAAGGTCTACGAGGCCGTGGTGAAGGGCGAGAACATCCCGGAGCCGGGCATCCCCGAGTCCTTCAAGGTGCTGATCAAGGAGATGCAGTCCCTCTGCCTGAACGTCGAGGTGCGCTCGGCGGCGGGCGAGGAGATCGAGCTGCGGGAGACCGACGAGGACGTGTTCCGGGCCGCCGAGGAGCTGGGCATCGACCTGTCCCGCCGGGAGCCCGCCGGGGCCGACTACGAGTGAGCCATGAGGGTGTGCTGAGCGACCCCCGCGAGGAGGAGAGGCCTTCGTGCTGGACGTGAACTACTTCGACGAGCTCCGCATCAGCCTGGCCACGGCCGACCAGATCCGGGCCTGGTCCAACGGCGAGGTGAAGAAGCCGGAGACCATCAACTACCGGACCCTGAAGCCGGAGAAGGACGGGCTGTTCTGCGAGCGGATCTTCGGCCCCACCCGGGACTGGGAGTGCCACTGCGGCAAGTACAAGCGGGTCCGGTTCAAGGGCATCATCTGCGAGCGCTGCGGGGTGGAGATCACCCGGTCCAAGGTGCGCCGCGAACGGATGGGCCACATCGAGCTGGCCGCCCCCGTCACCCACATCTGGTACTTCAAGGGGGTCCCCTCGCGCCTCGGCTACCTCCTGGACATCCCCCCGAAGGACCTGGAGCGGATCATCTACTTCGCCGCCTACGTCATCACCCGGGTGGACGAGGAGCGCCGCCACAGGGACCTGCCCGAGATCGAGGCCCAGATCGAGCAGGAGAAGCGGGAGATCGAGGCCGACCGCGACGACCAGGTCAGGCGCCGCCTCGCCCAGCTGGAGGAGCGCCTGCGCGAGCTGGAGGCGGAGGGGGCCAGGGGCGGGCAGCTGTCGGCGGCCAGGCGGGAGGCCCAGCGCGACATCGAGCGGGTCACCGAGCAGGCCAAGCGGGAGACCGACCACCTCGACGAGGTGCTCACGGCCTTCAAGGGCCTCCGGGTGAAGCAGCTCGTCGCCGACGACGCCGTGTACCGGTCCCTGCGGGAGCGCTTCGGCGACTACTTCGAGGGCGGCATGGGGGCCGAGGCGGTCAAGCGGCTGCTCCTGGACCTCGACCTCGAGGCCGAGGCCGCGGCCCTGAAGGAGCAGATCGCCACGGCGAAGGGGACCCGGCGCCAGAAGGCCATCAAGCGCCTCAAGGTGGTCTCCAACTTCGTGAACGGGAAGAACTCGCCCCTGGGGATGGTGCTCGACGCCGTCCCCGTGATCCCGCCGGACCTGCGGCCCATGGTCCAGCTGGACGGCGGCCGGTTCGCCACCAGCGACCTGAACGACCTCTACCGTCGGGTCATCAACCGCAACAACCGGCTGAAGCGCCTCCTCGACCTCCAGGCCCCGGAGATCATCGTCAACAACGAGAAGCGCATGCTCCAGGAGGCCGTGGACGCCCTGTTCGACAACGGCCGCCGGGGGCGCCCCGTCACGGGGCCCGGGAACCGGCCCCTGAAGTCCCTCTCGGACATGCTCAAGGGCAAGCAGGGGCGGTTCCGCCAGAACCTCCTGGGCAAGCGGGTGGACTACTCGGGCCGGTCGGTCATCGTGGTCGGGCCGCAGCTGCGGCTGCACCAGTGCGGCCTGCCGAAGCAGATGGCCCTGGAGCTGTTCAAGCCCTTCGTGATGAAGCGCCTGGTGGACCTGGGTCTCGCCCAGAACATCAAGAGCGCCAAGCGCATGGTGGAGCGGGCCCGGCCCCAGGTCTGGGACGTGCTGGAGGAGGTCATCCGCGACCACCCGGTGCTGCTGAACCGGGCCCCCACCCTGCACCGCCTGGGCATCCAGGCCTTCGAGCCGGTGCTGGTGGAGGGCAAGGCCATCCAGATCCATCCCCTCGTGTGCACCGCCTTCAACGCCGACTTCGACGGCGACCAGATGGCGGTCCACGTGCCGCTGTCCGCCGAGGCCCAGGCCGAGGCCCGGGTCCTCATGCTCTCGACGAACAACATCCTCTCCCCGGCCCACGGGCGGCCCATCGCGGTGCCCACCCAGGACATGGTCCTCGGCATCTACTACCTGACCTTCGCCCGGGAGCGGCCGGCCCGGGAGGAGGACATCCCCCGGTTCGCCTCCCTCAACGAGGCCCTCCTCGCCCTGGACGCCGGGGCCGTCGGGCTCCACGACGTGGTGAAGGTCCGGCTGCCCGGCCGGGCCCTCCCCGAGGAGATGCTGCCCGAGGAGGGCCCCGAGGGGGACGGGGAGGGGCCCGCCCGGGTCCCCCTGGTCGAGACCACCGTGGGGCGGCTGATCTTCAACGAGGCCTTCCCGCCCGACTTCGAGTACCGGAACCAGCACGTCAACAAGGGCGACCTGGCCCGGTTCGTGGACGAGTGCGTCCGGCGCTACGACCGGGCCCAGGTGGAGGAGATCCTGGACAACCTGAAGAGCCTGGGCTTCCACTACGCCACCCGGGCCGGGGTGACCCTGGGCGTGGAGGACGTCACCACCCCGCCGGAGAAGCAGCGGATCCTGGAGGAGCACGAGCGGCGGGCCCAGAGGGTCGAGCAGCAGTACCGGCGGGGCATCATCACCGACGACGAGCGGCGCCAGGAGCTGATCGAGATCTGGACCCAGGCCACCGACGAGGTCAAGGACGCCATGGAGACCCGCTTCTCGCAGGTGAACCCCATCTACATGATGGCGATCTCCGGGGCCCGGGGGAACATCATGCAGATCCGGCAGCTCGCCGGGATGCGGGGCCTGGTGGCCAACCCCAAGGGCGAGATCATCCCCCGCCCCATCAAGTCCAACTTCCGGGAGGGCCTGTCGGTTCTGGAGTACTTCATCTCCACCCACGGCGCGCGCAAGGGCCTTGCCGACACCGCCCTCAGGACCGCCGACTCGGGGTACCTCACCCGGCGCCTGGTGGACGTGGCCCAGGAGATCATCGTCCGCGAGCAGGACTGCGGCACCGACCGTGGCATCCCGGTGCGGGTCACGGTGGAGCGGCCCGACGGGACCCGGGTGCGCGACGCCCACGTGGACACCTCCCTGTTCGGTCGGGTGCTGGCCGAGGACGTGCGGGACCCGGGGAACGCCCGGCGGCGGCTGGCCGCCCGGGGCGACGAGGTGGACGACGAGCTCATGGCGGCCCTCATCGAGGCCGGCGTGGACACCGTGCGGGTGCGGTCGGTGACCACCTGCGAGGCCGAGGTCGGCGTCTGCCGCCTCTGCTACGGTCGCAACCTGGCCACCGGCCGGCTCGTGGACATCGGGGAGGCCGTGGGGATCATCGCCGCCCAGTCCATCGGGGAGCCCGGCACGCAGCTCACCATGCGGACCTTCCACACCGGGGGCGTGGTGGCCGAGGACATCACCCAGGGCCTGCCCCGGGTGGTGGAGCTGTTCGAGGCCCGGCGCCCCAAGGGGGAGGCGCAGATCACCGAGCTGCCGGGGGTCGTCTCCATCGAGGACGACGAGGCGAGGAAGATCCGTCGCATCACGGTCACCTCGGAGGACGGCGACCAGGTCCAGTACGCCGTGTCCTTCCGGTCCAAGCTCCTGGTGAGCGACGGCGACGTGGTGGAGGTGGGCCAGCAGCTCACCGAGGGGTCGGTGAACCCCCACGAGAAGCTGCGGGTGGAGGGCGTCCAGGCCCTCATGCTCCACCTCGTCCAGGAGGTCCAGCAGGTCTACCGCAGCCAGGGCGTGACCATCCACGACAAGCACATCGAGCTCATCGTGCGGCAAATGCTGCGGAAGGTGCACATCATCGAGCCGGGGGACACCGACTTCCTGCCCGGCGACATGGTGGAGCGGCGCGTCTTCGAGGAGAAGAACGCCGAGGTGGTGGAGGCCGGCGGGGAGCCGGCGTCGGCCCGACCCATCCTGCTCGGGATCACCAAGGCGTCCCTCGCCACCGGGTCGTGGCTGGCGGCCGCCTCCTTCCAGGAGACCACGCGGGTCCTCACCGAGGCCGCCATCAGCGCCAAGAGCGACTCCCTCCTCGGGCTGAAGGAGAACGTCATCATCGGCAAGCTCATCCCGGCCGGGACCGGCATGGGCCGCTACCGGAACGTGCAGGTGCGGATCAAGCCCGAGGCCATCCCGGAGTACTGGCTCGCCCGGCAGCGGGAGATGGGGGAGGGGCTGGAGGTGGGCGGCCAGCCCGCGCCCCTGGGGTCTCTCACGCGGGAGCAGGCCGAGCAGATGCTGGGCGGCACCTTCTCCCCCGACGAGTAGGGCGGGGCTCGCCCCCGCCCGTCCCCCACGACCCCTTCCCCCACGACCCCTTCCCGTTACCCGTAGGGCGGGGCTCGCCCCCGCCCGGTGCCGACCGGGGACAACCCCCGGCCCACCCGTAGGGGCGGTCCCAGCCGGGGACAAGCCCCGGCCTTCCTGTGGGGGGCGGCCCCGTGGGACGCCGGCCCGGGGTCGTCATGTCACCCCCAGGTACTACCTTGCCCGCCATGGGTCGTCCGCCCCGCGTCGATGCCCCCGGAGTGGCCTTCTTCGTGACCACCACGACCTTCCGGCGACGACCGCTCCTGACACGGGACCCGGTCGCCCGTGCCGTCGTGGAGACGCTGGCGGAGCTCCGGGGGCGGGGCGAGCTGGAGCTCGCCGCCTACGTGCTCATGCCCGACCACATGCACCTGATCCTGCGGCCCCTCCACGGCTCCCTCTCCGACGTCATGCGACGGCTCAAGTCCCTGGCGTGGCACCGGTGCCGGCAGCGGGCCGGCCTGCAGGGGCGCCTCTGGCAGGACGGGTTCTTCGACGAAGGCATCCGCTCGCGGCGCCAGCTCGCAAGGCAGATCGCGTACGTCCATGCCAATCCCGTGAGGGCCGGGTTCGTGGAGGCACCCGGAGACTGGCCGTGGTCCAGCGCCGGCGCGTATGAGGCGGGCGACGCGCCGGTCGAGGTGGACGTGTGGGGCTGGTAGTGGGCTCCGCGCGAGCCTCGAGGCCGGGGGCAAGCTTGAGGCCGGGGGCAAGCCCCGACCTACGGGGGAGCGGCTCCCCCACCCGTAGGGCGGGGCTCGCCCCCGCCCGGTGCCGACCGGGGACAACCCCCGGCCCACCCGTAGGGGCGGTCCCAGCCGGGGACAAGCCCCGGCCTACAGGGCAGCGGGGGAGGCGGCCGGGGGCAAGCCCCGGCCTAC
>CAYVCH010000102.1:0-8553 GCA_964449755.1 uncultured Actinomycetes bacterium | reverse complement strand
CCTAGCAGCTCCTCCCGGGCGGACGCCACGTCGTCAACCAGAGCTCTCCCCCACCGGGGCCGGCCCCGTCAGCTCGTCCCCGCCCGCGCCTCCCGGATCAGCCGGTACAGGCGCTCCGGCGTGAGCGGCACGTGCGTCACGTTCACCGGCAGCGGGAAGAGCGCGTCGACGACGGCGTTGGCGATGGCGGCCGGCGGCGAGACGGCGCCGCCCTCACCGACGCCCTTGATCCCGAAGGGGTTGCGGTCCGACGGGAACTCCTGGTGGCCCACCTCGATGGCGGGGACCTCTCGGGCCGTGGGGAGCAGGTAGTCCAGATAGGTGCCGGTGAGGAGCTGGCCCCGGTCGTCGTAGACGACCTCCTCGTACAGGGCGTTCCCGATCCCGTGCGCCACACCGCCGTGGACCTGGCCCTCCACGATGGTGGGGTTCAGCATCTGCCCGCAGTCGTCCACGGTCACGTAGCGGAGGAGCCGCACGGCGCCGGTCTCCTCGTCGACCTCGACGGCGACCACGTGGGTTCCGGAGCCGAAGGTCACCGTGGGGGGCACGAAGTAGTGCTCGGACTGCAGGCCGGGCGCCGTGCCGTCGGGGACCCGGCACCGCGGGCCGGGCGCGGCGGCCCGGGCCACCTCCCGGAGGGTGACGCTCTTCCCGGGCGCCCCCCGCGCCACCACCCGGCCGTCCTGGATGTCGAGGTCGGAGGGGTCGATCTCCAGGAGCTCCCCGGCCACCGCCAGGACCTTGTCGCGGAGGCGACGGGCCGCCAGGCCGACGGCGGAGCCGGCGGTCACGGCGCTGCGGCTGGCGAAGGTGCCGACGCCGTGCTGGATGAGGCCGGTGTCGCCGGTGCGGACCGTCACGTCCTCGAACCGGACCCCCAGCTGGTCAGCGCAGATCTGGGCCAGGGTGGTCTCCAGGCCCTGACCGTGGGTGCGGGCGCCGGTGTCCACGGTGACGTGGCCGGTGGGGTCGACCCGCACGACGGCTCCCTCGTGGGGCCCGTACCCTGAACCCTCGAGGTAGGTGGAGACCCCGATCCCGATGCTGAGCCCCTCGGCCCGGGCCTCCTGCTGGCGGCGGCGCCACTCCCGGTAGCCGAACAGCTCCAGGGCCCGGTCGAGCTGGCCCGGGAAGTCGGTTCGGTCGTAGACGATGTCCACGCCGTCCCGGTACGGCATCCCGACGCGGTAGGGCGTGGCCTCGGCCGGGATCAGGTTGCGTCGGCGGACCTCGATGGGGTCCAGACCGAGGCGGCGGGCGATGAGGTCCACCAGCCGGTCCATGACGAAGACGGCCTCGGGGCGCCCGGCACCCCGCACGGGGGTCACCGGGGCCTTGTTGGTGAGGACCGAGAGGGCCTCCAGGTAAAGGTGCTCGATCCTGAAGGGCCCCGGCAGGTGGGCGGCGGTGTTGTAGGAAACGGTGATGGCGTAGTTGTTGTAGGCCCCGGCGTCGACCAGGTAGCGGTCGCGCAGGGCGAGGACGCGGCCCTCGTCGTCGTAGGCGGCCTCCACGAAGTGGACCTGGTCGCGGCCGTGCCGGGTGCCAGCCAGGTTCTCCCGGCGGTCCTCCAGCCACCGCACGGGGCACCCCAGCTCCATGGCCAGGAAGGGCACCAGGACGTCTTCCGGGAACACGCCCGTGCCGAAGCTGCCCCCCATGTCCGGGCCGATGACCCGGATCGAGCTGGCCGGGAGTCCCAGGGCCTCGGCGATGATGGCCTGCACCAGGTGGGGTCGAGCGTTGGTCACCCACACGGTGAGTTCTCCGCGGCCGGCGTCGTGGGCGGCGAGAACCCCCCGGGTCTCCATGGCACTGGCCGCCTGGCGCCCCACGGAGAACCGCTGGGCCATGGTGTGCGGGGCCGCAGCGAAGGCAGCGTCAGGGTCGCCGACGGTGACCGTGAAGCGGGTCTGGACGTTGTCGCCCAGCTCGGGGTGGAGCAGGGGGGCGCCCTCTCGGAGGGCCGCCTCGGGGTCGGCCACCGCGGGCAGCGGGTCGTAGTCGACCTCGATGTGCTCGAGGGCGTCCTCGGCCAGGTAGCGGTCGCTGGCCACCACCACGGCGATGGGCTGGCCCACCCACAGGACGGTCCCCCGGGCCAGCACCGGCATGGGACAGGACTTCAGCTCTGGACGCACCTTCTCGTGGAGGAGGGGCGAGACCTCCAGGCGGGCCGCCTCGACCAGGGGACCCACCTTCCCCTCCAGGTCGGCCGCGGTGAAGACGCCGAGGACCCCCTCGGCCTCCCGGGCCCGGGCCGCGTCCAGCCGGGCGATGCGGGCGTGGGCGAAGGGGCTCCGCAGGACGACGGCGTGGGCCGTCCCCGGCAGGCGGAGGTCGGCCACGAAGCGGGCCCTGCCGGTGAGCAGCCGGACGTCTTCCTTCCTGCGCACCCGCCGGCCCACGTACCGGTGGGGTCCCGCCACCGAGCCGGCCGGCGTGGCGTCCGTCCCCCGCGGCCCGCTCACCTGGCGGGCTCCCCCCGGAGCCGCCCGGCGGCCAGCCGGACGGCGGCCACGATGTTGACGTAGCCGGTGCAGCGGCACAGGTTGCCGGACAGCCAGGTCCGGATCGTTTCCTCGTCGGGGTCGGGGTGGCGCTCGAGCAGCTCGACGACGGAGAGCAGGAAGCCCGGCGTGCAGAACCCGCACTGGAGGGCGTGGGCCTCCGAGAAGGCTTCCTGGATCGGGTGGAGGGACCCGTCGGGGCGGGCCAGCCCCTCGACGGTGGTGAGCTCGTGGCCGGCGGCCTGGACGGCGAGGAGGAGGCATGAGCGGACGCTGCGTCCGTCCATGAGGATCGTGCACGCGCCGCAGGCCCCGTGCTCGCATCCCAGGTGCGTGCCGGTGAGCCCCAGCTCGTCGCGGAGGAAGTCGGCCAGGGTCATTCGGGGCTCCGCCCAGCCCTCCCGGCGGTCCCCGTTGACGATCAGCTCGACGTGCCGCCGCTCAGCCAACCCGCTTCCCTCCCGTGACGCGGTCCCGGGCTCGGGCCAGGGCCCGGCGGGTCATGACCCTTGCGAGGTGCCTCCGGAACTCCGACGAGGCATGCACGTCGGAGACGGGGTCGATGTCCCCGTCCACGGCGGCCGCGGCCTCGGCGAGGACCTCGTCGGTGGGCTCGTTGTCTCGGAGAAGCGCCTCAGCCCGATCGGATCGCACCGCCGTGCCCGCCACGCCCACCAGGGCCACTCGGGCGTCCCGCACCCGTCCGTCGGGACCCGTCCACAGCACCGCCCCCGCCCCGGCCAGGGCGAAGTCGCCGGGGCGCCGGGCGAACTCCACAAAGGCCGAACCCGCGGCGCCGTCGGGCAGACACAGGCGGACCTCGGTCAGGACCTCCGTTGGCGCCAGGCTCGTCGTGAAGGGCGACACGAACAGGTCCCGGGCGGCGATGGTCCGCACCCCCGAGGGTCCGGCGGCGTGGACCTCCGCGTCGAGGGCCAGGGCCACGGCCGGCCACTCCGCGGCGGGGTCCGCGTGGGCCAGGCTTCCGCCCACGGTGCCTCGGTTGCGGATGGCGACGTGTCCGATGCTGGCCACCGCCTCCCACAGGATCGGGCAGCGCTCCCGCAGGCCGGCCAGCTCCTCGACGTCCCGGTGGCGCGCCAGGGCGCCGAGGACGAGGGCGTTCGCCTCCTGGCGGATGTACTCCAGCTCCCCCACCCGGTTCAGGTCCACCAGCAGGGAGGGCGCGGCGAGGCGCATGGCCAGGAGCGGGACCAGGCTCTGGCCGCCGGCCAGCAGCTTGGCCTCCTCGCCGTGCTCAGCGAGGATGGCGATGACCTCCGCCAGTCGCTCCGGTGAGGCGTACTCCACCGGCGGGGGTTTCACGGCGCGTCTCCTCCCGGCATCGTCCTCGGCGACTCCGGGGGGCCCGCGGGCAGGCGGGCCCCCCGCAGCCTGCTCCGCCCTAGTCCCGGCGGGTCTTCCTCCATGCCTCCCCGAACATCGCGTCCAGGTCGACCGCGTCCACCCCGGGGGTGGAGATCTCCCGAGGGTAGTCCGCCTTGCGGGTGGCGTCGATCCCGACCTTGGTGACCAGGTGGGATCCGCCCTGGGGGTCGTAGGAGGCGGGGTCCAGGGGCGAGCCCCGGGCGTGGGTGACGACGAAGGCGTCCTGGTGGAAGCGGGTCCTGGTGGCGACGGCGTGGAGGACCTCGGAGTCGTTCGTGATGTCCACGTCCTCGTCCACGACGATGACGTACTTCAGGAACGGGTCGGCGGCGAAGGCGGCCATGGCCGCGTTCTTCGGGTCTCCCTCGATGAGCTTCTCCATCTGCACGTAGCAGACGTAGCGACAGCGGCCCGACGGCGGCACGTACACGGCCCGCACGCCCGCCGAGGCCAGGCGGCAGGCCTTGTAGATCTGGCTGTTGCGGGTGACCCCTGACAGCAGGAGGTTGTCCCAGTGGCCCACGAAGGAGCTCTGGTAGTGGGCGCCTCGTCGCATCGTCATGGCCTTCACCCACACCACCGGGTTGTGCCGCTCGGGCCCGTACGTGCCCGGGTACTCGCCGAAGGGGGCCTCCGGCTCCCGCAGCCCGGGGTCGATCTCACACTCCAGGACGATCTCCGCCCAGGCGGGGACCTCGACGTCGATGGTCTCGCACTTCACCATCTCCAGGGGCTCCCCCAGCATGGCGCCGGCCATGGCGAACTCGTCGACGTCGATCGGGGTGAACGACAGGAAGCCGAGCTCGACGGCGGGGTGGAGGCCGATGGCCACGGCCATCTCGGTCGGCCGGCCGGCCCGGATGTTCTTCTGCATGATGTAGTGGCCGTGGGCCGTCTCGGAGATCTGGATGCCGAACTTGTTGCGGCCCTTGGCCTGGAGGCGGTAGATGCCGGCGTTGCGTACCCCCGTGTCCGGGTCCTTCATGATCTCGTAGCCGAGGGTGATGTATCGCCCCCGGTGCTCCTCGTACCCCGGGTCCACCTGCCCCGAGTCCAGCTCGTGGTACTTGAGCATGGGGAGCTTGAAGATGTCGACGTCGTCCCCGGTGAGGACCACCTCCTTGCAGGGGGCCCGCTCCCGGTCGACCAGGACCGGCTCGATGGGGTGGTCCTCGCGGCGCATGTACTCGAGGATGAAGTCCCGGGGGGTGGCGTCGATGCCAAGGCCGATGGCCATGGCCAGCCGGGGGAAGCTGGCGTGGACGTTCGTGACGCAGGGCAGGTCCGAGCCCCGGACGTTGTCGAAGATCACCACGGGGAACCGCCGCTCCCTCTCCAGGCGCCAGAGGACGGCCGTGACCTCGAAGACCGGGTCCACCTCCTGCTTCACCCGCAGGATCTCGTTGGGGTAGTGGGTCTCGAGGAAGGCGATGAAGGACCGGAGGTCCTTGCCCAGCGCCTGCAGGTGCTCGGGTGGCAGTGGCATCCTTTCCCCCTTCGGGCCCCTCGCTCCGGATATCTTAACATCGTGATATCTACTACCTCATCCGGCCACCCGGCAAGGGGCCGGCGCTCTCGGCGGGTATCGGCCACTGGGTTGACCGGCCCGGCCCCATGCGGTCAACTTAGTGGGAGCAGAATCCCCATGGCCATCGATCGCCTCCACGAGGTGCAGGCGAACGTGTCGGTGCACGCCTCCGGCCCGGGGGAGGAGCTGCGCCGGGCTCGGGAGGCGCGCGGCCTGTCCATCGCCCAGGCCTCCGAGGCCACCTGCATCCTGGCCCGCTACCTCCGGGCCCTGGAGGAGGATGCTCCCCTGGACGTCTTCCCGGCCCCCATCTACGCGCGGTTCTTCCTGCGAGAGTACGCCCGCTACCTCGGGCTGGACGAGCGGCCCCTCCTCGACGTCTTCGACCAGCGACACGGGGGCCAGCTGGAGCCGAGGCTGGCCGAGATCCCCATGGACCGGCCGGAGCGCAGGGGCCGGTGGCGGCCCCCCGCCCTCCTGTCGGCCCTGGTGCTGGCGGCGCTGGTGGGGCTGTCACTGACGGCCCGGGGCCCGGCCCAGGCGCCCAGGCCCTCGCCACCGCCGTCGCCTCCCGGATCGGTGGCGGCGGGGGGCGCCGTCCTCCACCCCCGGGACCCGGACCTGCTGCAGGTGGCCTCGCCTCCGGTCGTGCGGCGGATCCGGGCCGTCGTGGTGGCCTCCGAGCGCTGCTGGATCCGGGCCATCGCCGACGGGGAGGTCGTGTTCGTGCGCACGGTGGAACCCGGGGAGACCGTCCGCTTCCGGGCCGAGCGGGAGCTCCTCCTCCGCCTCGGGAACGCCGGGGGCGTGACCCTCCGGGTGAACGGCGAGCCCGTGCCCACCCGGGGAACCGTGGTGGACTACGAGTTCCGGCTGCGGGACGGCGAGCTGGTCCAGGGCTGAGCTGGTCCAGAGGGGGGCAGCGCCTCCACGCCCGCCCATCGGCTACCCTCCGGGGCGTGGACCGGCTGCTCGCGCTCCAGGCCCTCGACCTCGACATCGACCGCCTGCGGGCCCGCCAGCGCGAGCTGGAGGCGGGGGAGGAGCTGGCGGCTGCCCGGTCCGCCGTGGAGGAGGCCGAGGGCCGCCTGGGGGAGCTGCGGCTCGCCCTGGACGCGGTCGGCCGCGAGGTGGCCCGCATGGAGCACGAGGTGGACGCCCTGACCCGGAAGGCGGAGGCGGAAGAGCGACGCCTCTACGACGGGAGCGTGGGGAGCGCCAAGGAGCTGGAGGCCATCCGGCACGAGGTGGAGAACCTGAAGGGCCGCCGTTCCAGGGCCGAGGACGAGCTGCTCGACCAGATGGTCCGCCGGGAGGACCTGGAGGCCCGCGTGGCGGAGGCGGAGCGGGCCCTGGCGGTCGCCATGGAGCGCCTGGAGGCCGTGGGGGGCCAGGCGGCCGGGGAGCTTGCTCGCGTCGCGGCGGAGCTGGCCGAGCGCCTCGCCGCCCGGGAGGCCCTAGCCCTGGAGATCGACGACGAGCTGCTCGCCCTCTACGAGGAGCTGCGCGCCCAGAAGAAGGGCGTGGGCGCCGCCGCCCTGGTGGGCGGGGTGTGCCAGGGGTGTCACCAGAAGCTCTCCGCCATGGAGCTGGACCGCGTGAAGCACGCGCCGGGCGTCGCGAGGTGTGAGTACTGCCGGCGGATCCTGATCTTCGCGTGATCGTGGCCTGTGACGGGGCGGCCCGGGGGAACCCGGGCCCCGCCGGCATCGGCGTGGTGATCGCCACCTGGGAGGGGCAGGTCCTCGACCGCATCGCCCGCGGCATCGGCGTGACCACGAACAACGTCGCCGAGTACACCGCCTGCATCGAGGGGCTGCGGAGGGCGGCTGCGCTGGGGGCGAGCGACGTGCTCGTGCGCACCGACAGCCAGCTGCTGGTCGAGCAGATGGCCGGCCGCTACCGGGTCAGGAACCCCCGCCTCCGGGAGCTGCACCGAGTGGCCCGGGAGCTGGCCTCGGGGTTCCGGCGGGTCCGCTACCAGCACGTCCCCCGGGACCGGAACGCCGAGGCGGACCGCCTGGCCAACCAGGGGGCCGACCGCTCCGAGGGGGCTCCCGGGAAGCCCCGTCCTAGCCGGGCGGCGCCGGCGAGGCTGTGGGAGGACGGTCGGCCAGGCTGACCAGCCGCCCCAGGGGGAAGCGGAAGACCACCTCCGCCCGGCCGACCTCCACCGGGAGCTCGAGGAGGTCGTCGGGGCTGAGCCCGGCCGGGGCGGGGAAGGTGAGGATGGCCGGGACGTCCCTGGCCCCCGGTGGGATCGAGCGCAGGTTCGGGGTCCCGCCGGCCCCGAGCACCGCCTCCCCGCCGCCCGCCGGCACGATGGCGGCCCGGTCGGGCCGGATGCGGACCCTGGCCGCACCCCGGTTGGAGACGACGAGGTTCACGCTCCACTCGGGGACGAAGGAGAAGACCGAGTCCAGCTCCACCGTGACCCGGTGGGCCTCCAGGGCCTCGTCCACGAGGTGGATCTCGGC
This sequence comes from uncultured Actinomycetes bacterium, assembly GCA_964449755.1. Classification (GTDB taxonomy): domain Bacteria; phylum Actinomycetota; class UBA4738; order UBA4738; family HRBIN12; genus CAYVCH01. Next base: position 646 of record CAYVCH010000102.1, on the reverse strand, counting down.
GTCCAGCGACAGCCCGTCGCGGAAGATGTTGACCACGGCCCAGTCCCCGAGGGCCCGGCGGAACACCGCCACCGGCCCGTGGAACACGCGGGTGCGGCGCTCGGGGGTTCCCTCCTCCGGGACCAGGGTCAGGGTCACCACGGCCTCCAGGTCGAGCTGGGCCCCCAGGGCCTGAGGGAGCTGGACGAACCCCAGGAGGCCGACCTCGCGCACGTCGGGCTGGCCCAGGATCTGGCCGGGGAACTGGTCCACCTGGACCCCCACCCACTGGGCCCACCGGAGGAGCTTCCGGGTCCCGGCCAGGGTCAGGAGCCGGGCGCCGCCGTCCTCTCCGGCCTGCGCGTAGCTCTCCACGAAGGCGACCACAGCCTGTCGGGCCGCGGCCACGTCCACGCCGACGGTGGGGGAGACCTGCTCCAGGGCATTGGTCCGCTGCGGCCCGGCAGCGGCGGGCGCGCAGCCAGCAAGGGCGAGGAGGAGGACGGCGAGGAGGCGACGCATGGGCCTGGTCCATTCTAGGTATCCTGGTCCCTTGGAGGAGCCGGCCGGGCGGCCGCGGGCGGGCTCCGGTCCGCTCGAGGAAAGTCCGGACTCCACAGGGCAGGGTGCTGGGTAACGCCCAGGCGGGGTGACCCGCGGAAAGCGC
>CAYVCH010000101.1:0-8727 GCA_964449755.1 uncultured Actinomycetes bacterium | reverse complement strand
GGGGCGGTGACCGCGCCCCCGGGGCGCTGCTCCCCGACGGCGACGCCGCTCCCCACCGCCGGCGGGGCCTCCGCCGGCGGGGCCTCCGCCGGGGCCTCGGCGACCCCCACCCCTGGCGGGGGCGGGTCCTCCCCGGTCCGGCTCCCGTCCCCCGAGGCCCTGGCCATGATGGCGTCGATGAGCCCGGCCTTGCGCAGGCGCTGGGCGCCCTCGATGCCGAGGCGGGCGGCAATCTCCTGCAGCTCGGAGAGGACCTTCCCCTCGAGCACGCTCCGATCGGTGGTTCCGAGGTCCATGGGATCAGGCCCCTTCCTCGAGCCGCCGCCGCAGGGCCCGCCAGTCCTCGAGGAACCGTTCGAGCCCGGCGTCGGTCAGCGGGTGCTTCACGAGCTTCACGAACACCTCGTAGGGCATGGTGGCGATGTCTGCCCCGGCCAGCGCGGCCTCCACCACGTGCATGGGATGGCGCAGGGAGGCCGCCAGGACCTGCGTCTCGTAGTCCTGCACCTCGTAGATCTCGCAGATGGTCCGGAGCAGGTGCATCCCGTCGGAGGAAACGTCGTCCACCCGGCCCAGGAAGGGCGAGACCACGTAGGCCCCGACCTCGGCGGCCAGGATCGCCTGGGCCGGGGAGAACACGAGGGTCACGTTGATCCGCACCCCGTCGGCCACCAGGCGCTTGCCCGCCGCCAGCCCCTCCGGCGTCATCGGGACCTTGATGACCGCGTTCGGCCCCATCTGGGCGAGCTGCAGGCCCTCCTCGTACATCGCGTCGGCCTCGGTCGCGGTGGTCTCCAGGGACACGTCCCCGTCCACCTCGGCCAGGATCTCCTTCCACACCCGCTCCGGGTCCTTGCCCTCCTTGCCCACCAGGGTCGGGTTCGTGGTGACCCCGGACAGCACGCCCCACCGGTTGATCTCGCGGATCTCCTCGATGTTCGCCGTGTCGAGGAACAGCCTCATCCTCTCCTCCCGCTCCCGCCGCCGGCCCCGGCCCGGATCAGGGCCGTCCGCTCGGTGGCCCGTTCCATGACGAGGTCGATGATGGCCGCCAGGGCCTGGTCGAAGCTGTAGTTCGGGATCACCGGAACCCCGTGCATGAGGGCCTGGCTCTTGATGTACCGCTGGAGCCGACGGATGTTCTCGAAACCCCGCTGGTACCTCGCCGCCGGCCTCGCCGCGGCGTCGGAGCCCCGGACCGCGAAGTGGCTTCGGTGGGTCTCCTCGTCCTCCACGGTGATGATAACCGGTACGGCGAGGATGCGATCGGCGAACCGCTCCAGGTCCACGAAGCCGGGCACGGCGTGGGCCCCCTCCACGATGATGCTCGTCCCCTCCATGGCCGCCCGCTCGAGGATCGCGTGGAGGCCGACCGCCACCACCGCCGCCTGCTCGCGGAAGCCCACCACCACCCGGTCGGCGGCCCGGGCGGGCGCCTCGCGGAGGGCCTCGTCGGCCTCGAAGGAGGACGTGTGGAGGGTGGGCATCAGCTCGCGGGAGAACAGGGCCCGCATGACCTCCCGGATGGCGTCGGTGGCCACCACCCGGACGATGCCCAGCCGGGCCGCCAGCTGGGTGGCCAGGGTGGACTTCCCCACTCCCGTGGCTCCGCCGATGAGCAGCACGAGGGGGACCTCCAGGGCCTCCACCTCCCGCCACCGGAGGAAGTTGCGGGCGTACCGCTCCCCCGCCACGTCCTCCAGGACCTCCACGGCGAGCCGGGACAGCTCCTCGCTGGTCACCGACGGGACCCCCAGCTGGCCCAGGCGCTCCTCGATGACCTCGGCCACGTGGTAGGCCCGGTGGGGGGCGAGGCCCGTCACCATCACGTGGGAGGCCATGAGCCCCTTCGAGTAGGGCAGCCCCGGCTCCCGGTCGGAGATCAGCACGTGGGTCGCCTTCGCCCCGCTCATCGCCGCCCGCTCCGCTCCCGGGCCAGCTCGATGGTCTCGCCCAGGGCGGTGGCAAGGTCCACGTCGCCCTCGACCACCACGGCGCGGTTGTCCACGAACACCACCCCGGCCCCCCTGGCCAGGGCGCGCTCGCAGGCGACGTCCACGGCGGCCGCCTTCAGCTCCGTGAGGAGGATCTCGTAGGTCTCGGCGCTGTCCATGTCCTCCGCCAGCCCCGCCCGGTCGGCCAGGCGCGCGCTCCACCCGACCACCCGGCACCCGTACGCCCGCTCCAGGTGGGCCGCCTGCCTGGCGGCCGCGGCGCCGGGCGCCGTCGTCGTGAAGAACACGTCCCTGCCCTCCACCTCCCCCAGGGGCACCGGCTCGAAGTCCGTCACGATGAGCCGGACGTCGCCACGCAGCCGCTGCACGTGGGACTTGAGGGCGGGGAGGTGTTCGAGCCCGGCCGAGGCCATGGTAACAACCACCAGGTCCGACAGCAAGAGCCGATAGGGGCCCAGGTACCCCCCCAGGTACTCGGGGGGCGCCGACGCCGCCACCGCCAGGACGCCGGCGTCCCAGGGCACGGGGGGCACCGCGGCCCCGCTCCCCTCCAGGACCACCAGCCCCGCTCCCAGGCCCACGGCCACCTCCGCCGCCGGCCGGACGTTGGAGACGAAGGGCGCCCCGGCTAGGCCGCCCCCCGCCCGGCGGGCGCCGACGGTGGTCACGCCCGCGGTGAGGGCGTCCTCCAGGTAGTCGGAGGCGGCGTGCTGACCCCGCCGGACCAGCTCCAGGAGGGCCTCCACGTGGACGCTCCCCGCCTCGGCCACCTGGGGGTCCGGCGGCCCTCCGCGGCCGACGGCGACCACGACGGGGGCGAGCCCCATCCGGGCCGCCACCCGGGCCGCCTCGCCCCCGATGGCGGTCTTGCCCGTCCGCTTGCCGGTGCCGATGACGGCCAGCGTGGGGACCGGCAGGGGCGGACCCTGGATGGGCGGGTCCAGGCGGAAGTCGGGACCCAGGTAGGACACGCCCCGGGCCAGGGCCACGGCCGCCAGCTCCATCCGCTCCCGGTACCCGAGGACGGGCTCGTCGGACAGGTCGAGGACGGCCTCGGGCCGGACCTCGTCCAGGGCCCGGGCCAGGGCCGCCGCGGGGTCGGCACCCCCCGCCCGGGTGGGAATGCCGAGGTCGGGGAGGCCTCCCGGCTCGACCTTCTCGACGCCGCCCACGAAGAGGGCCTCCACCAGCTCGTGCCCCACCGTGCGGGCGGTGTCCAGCGCCCAGCGGGTGACCGGCGGGTAGTGCTCACCGTCGACGAGGACGAGCACCCTCATCTCGCACCGACCGGACCCTGCCTCCTCGTCGTCGGCCCCGGCTCACTCCGAGGCCATGGACGGCTCCGGCGACACCGCCTGCTGCACCGGCGGCTCCAGCTCCCGGAAGTACTGGGCGCCGGTGGACAGCGAGAAGTGGGCGATGACGCTGGCGGCCCCGAAGGGGAACTTCCGGTAGATCTTCACCTCGTCGCCCTCGAACTCGAGGACGTTGTAGCAGGGCTTCGTGTAGCCCCGCAGCCGCAGGGACGCCACGGTACCGGCGTTGGCCACGTACAGGTTCTCGATGCGCCAGACGTAGGGCACGTGTTTGTGCCCCGTGAGGACGATGTGAACCCCCGCCCGGATGAGGACCTCGAGGACGTCCCCGGCGTCGGCGACGACGTTGCGCTCGCGGCCGGTGCCGGGGACCGGGAGCAGGTGGTGGTGGAGGGCGAAGATCTTGAGCTCGGCGGGGGCCCCGAACTGCTCGCGGATCCACTCGTAGCGCTCCCGGCCCACCTGCCCCTCGTTCAGGTCCGGCTCGCTCGAGTCCACCCCCACCACCCGCACCCCCTTCACGTCCACCGTCCAGTGGCGGGGACCGACGAGCTCCTCGAAGTGGAGGTAGCCCACGTTGCGGGCGTCGTGGTTGCCGGTGACGGTGTAGACCGGTGCCTCGATCCGCTGCTGGTACGCCACCCAGGTCTTGTACTCCTGCCGGTAGCCCTCGTTCGTGAGGTCCCCGGTGCAGATGACGGCGTCGGGGCCGAGCTCGTTCAGCTCCACGATGACCCGGTTCATGAGGTTGGGCACGAAGTAGGGGGACCCGACGTGCGGGTCGGAGATGTGGGCGATGGTCACCACGACAGACCCAGTCTACTTGCAGCCGAGAAGGTGGAGCCCCGTCGCCGACCGGGCGGGTCCCCCTGCGGGCCGCGGCCCCGTCGCTTGCCGACACTCTCCCTCAACGGGAGGCAGGCGGTGCCCCTCACCCGGCGGGGCTCCGGTCTTCCTCCTCCTCGGCCGCCACGTCATCGGGCAGGCCGAGGTCGCGAAGACCCTGCCTCGTCTCGTCTGCCCGTTCGGCCAACATGCCCCCCGCCGGCCTCGACTCGAACTCTACCCGCAGCGTCAGGCCCCCGTCGGAGACCAGGCGCTGGAGCACCTTGGTGTAGAAGGTGGTCCACTTCTGGTGCGGGACCTCCCCGCTCCAGCGGAGGGCCGCCACCTTCCTCCCCGTGAAGATCGGAGGCTGGGTCACCGGCCCCGCCGGTGCCTCGACCACCTCGGTCGGCTGGACCGAGGGGACCGGCGCCTCCGGCGTCGGCCTGGCCGCCTTCAGCTGCCTGGCCAGGTCCTGCGGGACCAGCACGACGTCTTCCGAGAACTCCACGGTTCCGGGGTCGAGCCCCTCCTCGAAGCTGATCCCCACGTACTCGCCGCCGCGCCTCGCCGCGTAGCCGAAGGCCCCGTCCCTCACGCCCCTCGCGATGGTCTCCCGCAGGGCATCGGGCCTGAGGAGCCTGGTGAACGCGGGGGATGCGTACACCGCGTCCCGAAGGGCCTTCGTGCTCCACTCCGGGAGCCCCTGCGGCCAGTTCTGGACGATCCGGGCCGGCGCCAGGGTGTCGGTGAGCTCGTCCCGCTGCCGGAGGCGAGCCTGGAGCAGGGCCTGGAGCGACTCGGCGGCGCTGGAGTGCACCAGGCCCAGGTCTTCCACCTGGAGCCCGCCGTGGGGCCCGAGGAGTGCCAGGTACCGGTAGGTGCGCCAGACGGCTTCCTTGAGGTCCTGCTTGGCCCGCTCCTGCTGTTGCGCGAGCTGGGAGAGCTCGGGGGGTTCGAACTCCCTCGCCTCGGCCTCTGCCTCGACGCTCGCCCATGCCAGGAGCCGCCGGGCGGCGTCCAGGAGGGCCGGGGTGCTCTCGGGGATGACCCAGACCAGGGCGTTCTTGAAGACCCGGGCGGAGGCTCCCCGCTCCGCCATGCACCGCTCGACGAAGGCCCTCGTGGCATCGCCCATGGCCCGATCGAGCCCCAGGACCACGAGGCGGAGGGCCGGGACGTCCTCGATCTCCTGGGAGGCCTCCGGGAAGAACGCGGGCTCGATGGCCGCCGCCACTCCCCTCCTCTCGCTGAAGACCCCACGGATGGCCTCCCGGGCCTTCTCCTCCACGTCGGCGGGGTCCAGGGCCGCTCGCCGGTCGGCGAGGAGCTTGTTCAGGTTCGGCCGGATGGAGAACCGGTACCGGTTCGCCTCCCAGGCGAGGTAGTAGCAGGCGTCCTGCAGGGCCCCCAGGGCGGTCTCCACGTTGCCCACGTCGAGGTCCGGCTCGCCCACCGCGAGGCGGATCTCCGGGACCGTCGCCTCCTGGCGGACCTGGCCCCCGCTGGACTCGAAGAAGACGGTGGTGGCCACCTTCCGGTGGATCCGGAGGCGCTTCAGGGTCTCCTGGGCCTCGGCATCCAGCCGCTCCGCGTGGGCCTGCTCCCCCGCGATGTCCGAGAGGATGGCCGGGCCGAGCCGGTCGTCGCCCAGCTGGTCCAGCACGGCGGTCCGGAAGAACTGGTCGTCCAGGGGAGCCGTCCCCAGCGCGATCAACGGGTCGGCGTGGGCCCCCCTGTAGCCGGCCTCGTAGGCGTCGGCGACCCACTGGGCTATGAGCCGGAGGATCCCCCGGGTGCTCGACGACCGCCTCGAAGAGCTCGCGCCGCCCGGTCTGCTCGGAGAGCTGCCATGCGAGGTCGCCCCAAGGGGTGCGGCGGGCCGGTTCCCCATCGCCGCCCCTTCCCCCCCACCGCGTCCCAAGCGGTCCCCACGAAGACCGCGACCGCGGCCCCCGGCACCCCGGGGACCTTCGACTCCTCAAGGAGCTGCCCGACGCCCGGCAGCTCGGCCGCCTCCGGGCCGAGCTTCGCTAGGTGGTAGAGGAGCGTGAGGGCGTGGGTCTTGCCGCCGCCGAACTGGGTCACCAGGTTGTGGACGGCGCTCGCCGCCTGCCGCTCGCCGGCCATCCGGCGGACGACCTCCCCGGCGAACCGCCGGAGACCCTCGGTGATGAAAGCCCCCGCGCGCCTGTGACCTCAGCGCCGCCCACGTCGCCGTCGGCCCGTCGCTGCGTCTGCCGGCGCGCCGGCGAGCCGATCCGCGAGGTCCCTGGCCTCCCTAGCCAGATCGCGCGCGTCTTCCTTCACCTGCTCCCGCAGCCCGCAGACCGTGAGTTGTGCCAGGACCTTCGGGTACTCGGGGTCCCTTCCGCGGACGCCTCTCAGGCCTTCCTCCAAACCCCAGCCCGCGGAGGGCCATGCTGACCCAGGATCCAGGGACGCCTCGACGAGCTTCCGCCAGTTCCAGAGCCACGCCTCCAGCCTGAGGAAGTGGTCAGCCACCCCGCTCGCAAGCTCCGGCTCCAAGCGCGTCACGACGCGCGCCTCGAGAGCCCGCCAGGTCCCGAGGTCCAAGGGGCTCTTCGCCGCGAGGGTCGGCAGCGTGTCCTCCATCTCCTGCCACCCCAGCCGGCGCTCGAGCTGGTCGCTCAGCGCGTCAAGGATCTCCGCGTGCTGCCGGAGGCTGTCCCTCACCGCCTCCAGCTCCTGCGCCTCCCTCCGTCGCCTCCCCCGCTCGGCCCGCCTGACCCGCAATGCCTTCAGCCCAAGGGCCAGGAACACCCGAGCGAGCTGGGGCCAGAACCCTTCCCACGACCACGTCCAGACGCCCTGCACCCCCCGTCACCTCGCCCGCTGCCATGCCAGGCGGACCCACGGCAGTTCCGGGCTCGTCGCCCCCACGAGTCGTTGGTCGAAGGACCAGAGCTCCGCACCCTCCGCTTCGGCCACGGCCAGGTAGATGGCGTCGTACACGCTCGGGAGGCCGAGCCGTTGGGCCAGGTCCAGGGCGCTGGGGACAAGGGCCTGCTCCGGGCGGGTCTCCAGCCGCGCCTGCAGCAGCTCCGCGAGCGCCCATCGCGCCCGGTCGGGGCGGAGCCTCCCATCGAGGGCCCGGCGATGCAGGACGTTGGCCACCTCGGACCAGAAGAGGGTGGGGACGAGGACCCGAACTCCCCTCGCCGCCCAGCCCCGTGCGAGCGCGAGGGCCTCGCGGGACCCGGGCTCGTCCAGCACCCACTTCACCGCGACGCTCGCGTCGGGCACCACCGCGGCCACCGGCTACCGCCCCTCCCTGGCGGCGCGGATGATGGCGACCGAGTCGTCGGTCATTCGGGCGGCCAGTCGCCGGCGGATCCGCAGGAGGCGCTCGACGTCCTGGGGGCCGAACCCTTCTCCTGGGGCGCGTAGGCGGGTGGGGTCGCTCAGGACGCGGAGGAGGAAGTCCCGGATGGTGACCGGCCGCTCTCCCTCGTAGTGGGGGTAGACGTCGGTCACCTTGCCCCGGTCGTTCTCGACCACGAGGGCGGGGACCCCTCGGCCGAAGAACTGCCCCCCTCTGCGCCGGGTGCCGAAGGCCCGGCGCACGGAGTAGCTCCTCGAGTGGCGCTCCACCGCCGGGGTCGCCGCCCGGATGTAGGCGTCCCCGAGCTGGCTCTCTGTCCAGGGGGACGTGTCGATGACCTCCACCGGCACTCCGACGCCGCGCACGCGCTCGAGGAGCGGGGGCACCTCCTCGATGCCACTGTTGCACTCGTCGACCAAGGGCGGCCGAGTCGTCGACGCGTAGTAGAGCAGCCTCATTCCTTACCCGCTTTCCTGCGTTCCTCGCTTGTTCACCGGCCCGATCCTACCACCACCGGGGGAACCGTCCACCACCCACCACCCTCCCCTACCTCTGGCGAAGGGTCACCGTCCCTGCGCCGGGCGCAGCTCGCGCCGGGCGGCGTCCCAGCGGAACGGCCAGAAGTAACCGTCGGGGAAGGCGGGGGCGCTCGCGCGGGTGCCCACGACGACCAGGAGCTCGCCCTCGGGAGCGAGGGGGGCGACGACCTCGTCCCGGAGCCGGCGGAGGAGGGCTGGGCGGTCCTCACCCCGGCGCCGGTAGCAGAGGAGGCACCGCAGCGGGCACGCGACGGCGCAGAGCTTCCAGAGGGCGTAGGCCACGACCTCGTCCCGCTGGGAGTTCTCCAGCTCGAAGGCCGCCACGGGCCGCCGCCACCCTTTCCCAGGCGGGAAGGCGAGGACGTCGACGCCGAGGTACTCGTCGCGGGGCACAGGGAGGGGACGGTCGCCGACCGCCTCGGCCGCGCAGGTGAGGCCGAGCTCGTGGCACGCCTCCACGACGACCGCCGTCAGGAGCTCCGTCCAGGGCTTGAGGCGGGCGCCGTCGGCGGCGCTGGCGAGCTGGGTCGCCCAGGCCGGGCGCCTGAGGGTCCGGCGGAACGCGCCGTACCAGACGACCGGGTGGAGCACTCGGTCCAGCGGGGCCTTCCGTGGATCCGGGTCGGGGCCGTCCACCCATCCCGGACGGCCATGCCAGGATATACCCCCGCGTGAGCGCCCTGGACCTCGTCCTCGCCGCCCTCCTGGCCCTGGCCGTGCTGTCGGGCCTGCGCCGGGGGGCCCTG
>CAYVCH010000100.1:0-8746 GCA_964449755.1 uncultured Actinomycetes bacterium | reverse complement strand
CTTGAGGGCTCGCCAGCTGGCCCGCTGGGTCTGGTTCCCCTTCGGAGCGGTGGTCCGGTTCACCGCCCGTAGTGGCAAGCGGATCGCCGTCACGGTGGTCGGCTTCGCCCTCCTCGCGGCGGGGCTGGTCATGCTGGTGACCCCGGGCCCCGGCCTGCTCCTCGTCGTCGGTAGCCTGGCCGTCCTCGCCACCGAGTACGTGTGGGCCGAGCGCGCGCTGAACCTGGCCAGGGAGAAGGCCCGGCGGACGCGGGACGCCATCGTGACACGCCGGAAGGACCCCAACACCCCACGGGGAAGCGGGTGAGAACGGCATGGCCGGCGGGCGCATCCTCGTGGGCACGTCCAGCTGGACCGACCGGACCCTGACCCAGGCAGGGACCTTCTACCCGCGGGAGGCCGGGACCGCCGAGGCCCGCCTCCGCTTCTACGCCAGCCAGTTCCCCATCGTCGAGGTCGACTCCACCTACTACGCTCCGCCCTCGGAGCGGAACGCGGCCCTCTGGGCCCTGCGCACGCCCCCCGATTTCACCTTCAACGTGAAGGCCTACTCGCTGCTCACCGACCACCCGACCCGGCCCGACTCCCTCCACCGCGACCTCCGGGAAGCCCTGCCCGCCAAGGTGCGGGGCAAGCGCTCCCTGTACCGCGGCGACCTGCCCGACGAGGTCGTGGACGAGGTCTGGCAGCGCTTCCACGACGCCCTCATGCCGCTGCACTCGGCGGGCAAGCTGGGCGCCGTCCTGTTCCAGTTCCCCCAGTGGTTCGTGATCTCCCGGAGGAGCAAGGCCTACATCGAGGAGTGCGCCGAGCGCCTGGCCGACTTCCGCCTGGCCATCGAGTTCCGCCACGAGAGCTGGCTGGCGGAGCGGAACCGGGGGGAGACCCTCCGCTTCCTCCGCGAGCGGGACCTGCCCCTCGTGTGCGTGGACATGCCCCAGGGGTTCGCCTCCAGCATCCCCCCGATCGCCGTGGCCACCGCCTCCGACCTCGCGGTCGTCCGGTTCCACGGCCGCAACCGGGAGGCCTGGGGACGGCGGTCGGAGACGGCCACCGAGCGGTTCCGGTACCTCTACGCCAAGGAGGAGCTGGAGGAGTGGGTGCCCCGGATCAGGGGCCTCGCCGAACAGACCCGGGAGACCCACGTCCTCATGAACAACTGCTACCGCGACTACGCGGTGCGGGGCGCCCGCGACCTCCAGGCCCTGCTCGACCTGGAGTAGCGGAGGGCCGGGGGCCCGGCGGGCCGTCCGCGGGCCGTGACGGGGCGGCCTGCCCGGCCCGGCGGTAGGCTCGGGGGGTGTTCGGGCGCGGCTGGCGGATCGGATCCATCGGGGGCGTCCCCATCACCCTCGACTCCTCCTGGGTGTGGATCGCCATCCCCATCACCTACAGCCTCTACCTCCGCTTCGCCCACCGCCACGCCGTCACCGAGCTGGAGGCCCTCGGCCTGGCCCTCCTCGCAGCCGTGCTCTTCTTCGGCTCGGTCCTCGCCCACGAGCTGGCCCACGCCGGCATGGCCAGGGCCCGCGGGGTCCCCGTCTTCGGCATCCGGCTGCTGTTCTGGGGCGGGGCCACCGAGGTCCCCGCCGACCGGGGCGGCGCCACCGGCGAGCTGCTCATCTCCGCCGTGGGCCCGGCCAGCAACGGGGTCCTGGCCGTGGGCTTCTGGGCTCTCTCCCGGGCCACGGCGGGCTCCGCCCCGGCGGCCGTGTTCGGCTACGCCGCCTGGATCAACGGGATGATCGCCGCCCTGAACGTGCTCCCGGGCTACCCCCTCGACGGAGGGCAGATGCTCAGGGCGGCACTGTGGCGAATGACGGGGGACCCCCGTCGGGCCGACCGCGTGGCGGGCCACCTGGGCGTCGCGGTGGGAATCCTGGCGGGGGTCGGGGGGGCCCTCATGGTCGAGCGGGGTCAGCTCGGCTTCGGCATCTGGCTGTTCTTCATCGGGTGGTTCCTGATCCAGGCCGCCCGCGGCGTCGCCCGCCGGGGCGACCTGCGAGGCGCCCTGGCCCGGGGACGGGCCGCGGACGCCATGCGCCCTCCGCCACCCTCCATACCCGCCCACCTCTCGCTCTCGGAGGCCCTCGACCGGTACCTGCGAGCCGGCGGTGAGACGGCCTTCCCGGTCGTGGAGGACGGGCGCGTGGTGGGCGTCGTGTCGTTTCGTGCCGCCCGCCGGGTGGGGGCCCGCGATCCCCTGCGGCCGGTCCGCGACGGCATGGTCCCCCTGGCGGAGGTCCCCACGGTCCCGGCCGACCTGCCCCTCGACCGGGTGGCCGAGGTCGTGGGGGGGAGCCGCACGGCGCTGGTGTTCGAGGGGGGCCGGCTGGTCGGCCAGGTGAGCCTGGCCGACGTCGCGGCGTGGGCGGGTCGTGCCGCCGAGGCCTCCGGGGGTCCGGGACCACCCGCCTCCGGGCCGGTCTCCCCCCCGCCGCCGGAGCCCACGCCGCCGCCACGGCCCGACACCCCTCCCTGACCCCCCGGGGTGTCGGCGGCCGGGGGTAGCATCGGGCCGTCATGGCCTTCGAGCCCGACGACCAGCAGGCCCGGGTCCTCGCCCACCGCCACGGCCCGCTCCTCGTCACCGGCCCCGCCGGAACCGGGAAGACCGCCGTCCTGCAGGAGCGGTTCGCCCGGCTCGTCGAGGAGGGGGCCGACCCCGAACGCGTGGTGCTGGTCGTGGGCTCGGCCCACCTCCGCGACCGGTCGCGCCGCGCCCTCCTGCAGCGCCTGCGGGCCTCCCTGCCCAGGCTGGGGGTTCACACGTGGCACGGTCTCGCCCACCGGATCGTGAGCCTCCGCTTCCGGGACCTGGGCTACGGCCAGCCCCCCCGTGTCCTCTCCGCCGCCGACCAGTTCGCCAGGGTCCGGGAGCTGCTCGAGGACGAGGACCCGGCCCACTGGCCCGCCTACGGGTCCATGCTCACCCTGCGAGGATTCGCCGACGAGGTCCGCCAGCTCCTCCTCCGGGCCCAGGAGGCGCTGCTCAAGCCCGACGACATCGAGGCCCGGGCCCGGGCTGCCGGCCTCACGGGGTGGCGCGAGCTGGCCCGGTTCTACGCCCGCTACCTGGAGGTCCTCGACCGCGAGGGCGCCGTGGACTTCGCCGGCCTCGTCGAGCGGGCGGCGGCCGCCGCCGGGAGGGATCCCGGGCCCTTCGAGCACGTCCTCGTCGACGACTACCACGACGCCACCCTCGCCCAGGAGGCCCTCCTCGCCTCCCTGGCCCCTGCCAGCCTGGTCGTCGCCGGCGACCCCGAGGCCCACGTCTTCTCGTTCCAGGGCACCACCGACGTGCCCCTCCGCCGGTTTCCCCAGCGGTTCGCCGGCACCGAGGTGGTGCGCCTGTCCGTCCGCCACCGGGGCGGCGACGTCACGGTGGAGGCCTGGTCGGCCCCCCACCGCTCCGAGGAGCACGCGGCCGTCGCCCGGGAGCTGCGGCGCATCCACGTGGAGGAGCACGTGCCCTGGGGGCAGCTCGCCGTCGTGGTCCGCCGGCAGGCCGACGACCTCGGCGGGCTGCTTCGGTCGCTCGACGACGCCGGCGTCCCCAGGGTGGTGCCCGAGAGGGGGCTGTCGGTGACGGTGGAGCCGGCCACGGCCCCCTTTGTCCTCGCCCTGAGGTGGCTGGCCCGGCCCGAGGAGCGGGACGAGCTGGTCGAGGCCCTCCTCACCTCGGACCTGGCCCGACTGTCCCCGCCGGCGGCCCGAGGGCTGATGCGCGCTGCGAGGGTGGCGACGGGGCGGCCGGCGGAGGCCCTCTCCCGGGACGAAGGACTGTCGCCCGCGGAGGCCGAGGCCGTGGCCAGCCTCCGGGCCGCGCTCGAGCGGGCCCAGACCGTGGCCGACCGCTCCGCCCTGGACGCCTTCCGCATCCTGTGGCAGGAGCTTCCCTGCTCGGCCCGGCTCGTGGCCGCCGCCCGGACCGACCCCCGCGCCCACCGCGAGCTGGACGCCGTGGTGGCCCTGGCCCGGGCCATCGAGGAGCTCGGCGCCGATCGCCCGGTGGCCGCCCTCCTGGAGGCCCTGGAAGACGGGGGGGAGGGCCCGGGCCTGTCCGGCCCCGACACCGCCCCCGACGACGCCGTCCACGTGCTCACCGCCCATGGCGCCGTCGGCCGCGAGTTCCACACGGTGATGGTCGTGGGGGCCGTGGAGGGCAACTTCCCGAGCCTCTGGCGCCCCGAGCCGATGTTCGACCTCAGCGCGCTGGACGGTCCCGTCCCCCGGTCGGATCGAAACCGCCAGCGCCTGGCCGACGAGCGGCGCCTGTTCCGATCGGTCCTCGGCCGCGCCCGGGCCCGCGTGGTGCTCACCGCCAGCGACAGCCACGGCGAGGCGGGCCGGGAGGCGGCCCCCTCGCGCTTCGTGGCCGAGCTCGGGGTCCAGTGGGTCCCCGCCCCCCCCGTCCCCCAGGACGAGCCCGTCTCGGTGGCCGAGGCCGCGGCGGCGTGGCGCCGGGAGCTGGCCGACCACACGGCGCCCGCCCCCCGGAGGCTCGCTGCCCTGGAGGGACTCCTGGCCCTCGGCGTGGATCCCTCCCGATGGTGGTTCCAGCGGGACTGGACCGACTCCCCTGAGCCCCTGCACCCGGTGGTCCAGGTCTCCTACTCCAGGCTCGACACCCTGGAGAACTGCGAGCTGCAGTACGTGCTCCGCGAGGAGCTCGGCCTGGGGCGGCCGGCCGGCTACCACGCGTGGGTGGGCAAGCTCGTCCACCGCCTGGTGGAAGACTGCGAGAACGGGCTCGTCGAGCGCAGCCTCGACGCCCTGGTCCGCGAGGCCGAGCGTCGGTGGCGGCCGGAGGAGTTCCCCTCCCTCGCCGTCTCCGAGGCCCACCGCCGCCTGGTCGTCGACCGCATGCTCCCGAACTGGTTCGCGCGGTACGGGAACGAGCCGGCCCTGGCGCAGGAGGTCCGGTTCGCCTTCGAGCTGGAGGGCGCGAGGGTCACCGGCTACATCGACCGCATCGGGCCCATCCTGTCCGGGGGCAACGTCATCACCGACCTCAAGACCGGAAAGCCCGAGCGGGCCGACCGGGCCGAGGACAGCCTCCAGCTCGGCATCTACTACCTGGCCGTCCAGGAGGCCGCCGAGCTCGCCCCCTACCAACCGGTGCGGGCCGTGGAGCTGGCCTTCCTCCGGGGGCGGGGGCGGGGCGACCGCCTGGAGCCCCGCCGGTGGCAGTGGAACTCCAGGAGCGAGGAGGAATACCAGCGCAAGGTCCGGGAGCGCCTGCGGGGGCTGATCCGCCGGGTCCGGGCCCTGGGCGAGGCCACCTCCTTCCGGCCCGACCCGGCGGCCGACTGCTTCTACTGCGAGTTCAGGACCCTCTGCCCGCTCTGGCCGGAGGGGGCATCGCTGTTCCCGGTGACCGGGGCCGGCGCGGAGGCGGGGGGCGGGCCGTGACCCGGGTCGCCGCTCGCGCAGCGGGCAGGTTCCCCCCGGAGGTGGTGGCCGCCATGGGAGCCGAGCCCACCCCCGAGCAGTGGCGCGCCATCTCCATGCCCCTCGTCCCCTTCGTCCTGGTGGCCGGGGCCGGGTCGGGGAAGACCTCGGTCATCGCGGCCCGCGTGGTGTACCTGGCCCTGGTGGCGCTGGGGCGCATCGAGGCCGACCACGAGGGCGTGCTCCCCGGCAACGTCCTCTGCCTCACCTTCACGAACAAGGCCACCGAGCACCTCCGGGCCCGCATCCGGGAGGCCCTGGCCGGCGTGGCGCTGCCCGAGGGGGAGGAGCCGGAGATCCTCACCTACCACGCCTTCGCCCAGCAGCTGCTCGAGCGCCACGGCATGCTCGTCGGGATCGAGCCGGGCCAGCGCGTCCTCTCTGCCGCCCAGCGGGCGGAGGTGTGCGCCCGGGTCCTCGACCTGATGAGCTTCGAGCACGTGGCCACGGAGTGGCAGCCCTCGGCGGTGGCCAGGATCCTGGAGCTGGCCGACCAGGCCGCCAACCACGGGGTGGAGCCCGAGCAGATCATCGCCTTCAACGAGCGACGCCTGGCAGAGCTCTCCGAGCACCGCAGCGACCGGGCGTACCAGGCCGCCCTGGAGCGCATCGAGCTCGCCCGGGCGGTCCGCCTGTTCCAGCAGCTCAAGCGGGAGCGCGACCTCATCGACTTCGGCGACCAGATCGGCCTGGCCGTGCGCATCGTGGAGCAGCACCCCGAGGTCGGCCAGGCCTACCGGGCCAGGTTCTCCGCGGTCCTCCTCGACGAGTACCAGGACACGAACGTGGCCCAGGCCCGGCTCATGGCCGGCCTGTTCGGGGGCGGCTTCCCCGTCACCGCCGTGGGCGACCCCGACCAGAGCATCTACGCCTGGCGGGGGGCGAGCCTGTACAACCTCCTGGAGTTCCCCCGCCGCTTCCGGTGCGCCGACGGGGCCGAGGCGGCCCGGCTCCCCCTCTACACGAACTTCCGCTCGGGCCGCCGGATCCTCGCGGGAGCCGACCAGATCATCGCGCCCCTGCCCTCCGAGCAGCGGCCCGACCCCGACAAGCGGATGGTGCCCTGGGAGCCCAACGGCGAGGGCGAGGTGACCGTGGTCCGCCACTCCGACGAGATGGCCGAGGCCCACTGGATCGCCGAACGCATCCTCGAGCTCCACGGGGCCGGCGAGCGCTGGTCGGGCATGGCCGTCCTCTGCCGCACGAGCCGGCTGTTCACCCCCATCCAGCTCGCCTTCGGCGAGCGGGGGATCCCGGCGGAGATCGTGGGTCTCGCCGGCCTCCTCAAGATGCCCGAGGTGGTGGAGGTCCTGTCCTACGCGCGGGCCGTGGCGGACCCCCTGGCCAGCGTCGCCCTGGCCCGCATCCTCCTCGGGCCCCGGTACCGGGTGGGCTTCCGGGACCTGGCCCGGGTGGCCGCCTGGGCCCGGGGGAAGACCCTCGAGCTGCGCCTGGAGGACGAGGAGACCGGCGAGAGCACGCCCTTCCTGTTCGCCGAGGCCCTGGAGCACCTGGAGGAGGTGGAGGGCCTCTCCCCCGACGGCCGCCGCCGGTTGGAGGAGTTCCGGGCCGAGCTGGCCGAGCTGCGGGCCGAGGCCCGCCGCCCCGTGGCCGAGTTCCTCGCGGAGGTGATCCGCCGGACCGGGCTCCTGGCCGAGCTCGAGGCCGAGCCCGACCGGGCCGTGGCCGCCGCCACCCGGCGCAACCTGGCCGCCTTCCTCGACGAGGTCCACGCCTTCGAGCCCGTCGAGGGCGAGCTCACCCTCCGGGCCTTCCTCGACTACGTGGACGCCGTGGAGCAGGGTGAGCGCCAGGAGTGGTCCCCGGTGCAGCCGAGCGACGAGGACTCGGTAAAGGTCATGACCATCCACGTGGCCAAGGGCCTCGAGTTCGACCACGTCTTCGTGCCGGGGTTCGCCCGGGGGCTGCTGCCCGCCGACCGCATCCAGCAGAACCCCGCCGAGCGCGGCAAGTCCCTCGACTTCGAGCTGCGGGGCGACCGGGACATCCTGCCCCGCTTCGAGGGAGTGCTGGCGGCCTTCCGGGAGGCCCTCCGGCAGCAGGAACTGGCCGAGGAGCGGCGGACCTGCTACGTGGCCCTCACCCGGGCCCGACGCCGGCTGTTCGTCTCCGGCGCCCACTGGTACGGGGAGACCCAGCGACCCAGGGAGCCCAGCCCCTTCCTGGAGGAGCTGGCCGACTGGGGCGAGGCCTCGGGCCTGGCCGTCGTGGACCGGGGCCCCGACCCCGACCCCGAGAACCCCCTCATCGGCTACCGGGCCCGGTTCGTCCGGGACTGGCCGGGGCCGGCCCTCCGGCCCGAGGCCGACGCCCTCTTCCCGGAGGGCTGGCGCCGGGCCGCCCTCGAGGCGGCCGAGATGGGCCGCGTGCCCGAGGAGCTGCTGTCCGCCCTCGACGAGGAGGGGCGGTGTGCGTACCGTGACCTCGCGGCCCGACGGCGGAGCCTCGCCGCCCACCTCGTGGAACGCGAGTCGGGAGCCCCGTGGCGACCGGAGCCGCCCACCGCCCTGTCGGTGAGCGGCCTCGTCGACTACGCGCGCTGCCCGCGCCGCTTCTACTGGTCCGCCGTCCGGCCCCTCCCCCGATTCAGCGGCCCGGCCGCGCGGATCGGGACCGAGGTCCACCGCTGGATCGAGCGGCACTCCTCGGGCCAGGCCACCCTCATCGAGCTCGACGAGGTCCCCGACCTCACCGCCGAGGAGCTGGTCGGGGAGCCCGGCAGGGTCGAGCGCCTCCGCCAGGCCTTCCTCCGCAGCCGGTTCGCCCGCCTCGCCCCCCTCTTCGCCGAGCGCCCCTTCCTGCTGCACGTGGACCGGTTCACCGTCGGAGGCAAGATCGACGCCATCTACGGCACGCCCGACGGCCCGTGGGAGGTGGTGGACTACAAGACCGGCCGCCGGCCCCCGGAGGACGAGCCCCTGGCCTGGCTCCAGCTCGACCTCTACGCCCTGGCCTGCACCGACGTGTGGGGCAAGCCCCCGGAGCAGCTCACCCTCACCTACCTGTACCTGTCCTCCGAGGAGGAGCTGTCGCGGCCGGCCGGCGATCCGGCGCCGACCCGGGCTCGGGTGTCCCAGGCCCTGGAGGCGATGCGTTCGGGGGCCTTCGACCCGACCCCGAGCGACTTCTGCCGGGTCTGCGACTTCCTCCCCTTCTGCGACCCGGGTCGGCGCCACGTGGAGGCCTCGGGAGGCGAGGCGTCCGCCGAGGGCTAGGTGTAGTTCCCATTCACGTCGTAGACAGGTGAGAGCCTCCTGGCCCGGTCCTCGGC
>CAYVCH010000099.1:0-8872 GCA_964449755.1 uncultured Actinomycetes bacterium | reverse complement strand
GACGAGGCCGCCCCGGGCTGAGTCCCGCCCACGAGACGCGGGACGAGCGAGCTACGTCTCCAGCCGGGCGCGGACCCGGGCCTGGGCCGCCGCTCCGTCCACCCTCCCCCGGGCCCGACCCATGACGAAGGCCATCACCTTCCCCAGCTCCCGGGGGGAGCTGGCCCCCGTGGCGGCGATGGCCTCCTCGATGAGGGCGTCGAGCTCGGCATCCGAGAGCCGCTCGGGCAGGTAGGCCGCGATGGCCTCGAGCTGCTCCCGCTCGTGGGTGACCAGGTCCTCCCGACCGGCGGCCCCGTAGGCCTCGATGGCCTCCGTGCGGCGTCTGGCCTCCCGGGCCGCCACCTGGCGGACCTCGTCGTCGGACAGCTCGTGGCCGACCTCCACCTCGCGGTTCTTGACGGCCGTGGCCAGGAGCCTGAGGGCCTCCAGGCGCACCCGCTCGCCCCCCTTCAGGGCCGCCGTCATCTCGGTGCGCAACCGCTCCTTCAGCCCGTTCCCCACCGTAGACTCGCTCCCGTGGTCCGGACCCTGCTCGCGCTCGCCGCCCTGGGCATCGCCTGCGTGGCCTACGGCGCCCTCGTGGAGCGGCGCTGGTACCGCCTCCGTCGGTACCGCCTGGACATCCTACCGGCCGGCACGCCCGGCCCCCTCACCCTCCTCCACCTCTCCGACCTCCACCTCCTTCGCAGGGACCGGGGCAAGCGGGCCTTCCTGGCCCGGCTCCCCGGGGCCGACGTCACGGTGGTCACCGGGGACCTGGTGGGCGAGCCCGAGGCCGTGGAGCCCGCCGTCGAAGCCCTCCGGCAGGTCCGGGGACGCCTGGCCTCCTGGTTCGTGCTGGGTTCCAACGACTACTACGTCCCCCGGCCCCTGAACTACCTCGCCTACTTCCTGGGGCCCCGCCGGCACCGGCGGGGCGTCCGGGGCCGGGCCGCCGACCTCGTCGCCGGCCTGGAGGCCTCGGGCTGGCGGCACCTTCGCAACGTCCGGCTCGAGGCCGACCTGGACGGCCTGGCCGTGGAGGTCCTGGGACTGGACGACCCCCACATCGGCCGCCACGACCTCCGGGTGGCGCTCCGGGGGGAACCGGACCGCTTCGGCCTGGCCGTGGCCCACTCCCCCGACCCGGCCCCGGAGCTGGCGGCCCTCGGCTACGACCTGGTGGTGGCCGGCCACACCCACGGCGGCCAGGTACGGCTGCCCCTGGTGGGCGCCCTGGTCACGAACTCCCACCTCCCCCGCCAGCTGGCCTCGGGCCTGTTCCGGCTGGGGAGCACCGTGGTCCACGTCTCCCCGGGCCTGGGGACCAGCAAGTACGCCCCCTTCCGGTTCCTCTGCCGCCCCGAGGCGACCCTCATCGAGCTGCACCCGGCCCCGAGCGGCTGAGGTGGGGCGCCGCCGCCCGGGCCAGCGTCCTACCCTCCGGCGAGGACCCGCTCGAAGACCACCTCGTAGCCCGCCACCATGGCCTCCTTCGAGAAGAGCCGGGCCACCCGCTCCCGGCAGGCCCGGGGGTCGATCTCGCGGATCCGGCCGTGGAGGATGCGGGCGGCCTCCTCGGGGTAGTTCTCCACGGAGACGACGAAGCCGGTCTCGCCGTCGGCGACCACCTCCGGGACCGACCCCCGGGGGGTCGCGATGACCGGGGTGCCGCAGGCCATGGCCTCGGCCATGACCAGGCCGAAGGGCTCGGGCCAGTCGATGGGGAACAGCACCGCCCGGGCCCTGGAGAGCAGGTCCGCCTTCTGCTCGTGGGTCACCTCGCCCAGGACCTCGGCGTCGTCGGGGAGGATCGGCTTCACCCGCTGCTCCCACTCCACCTCCTCCTCGGGGTGGGCGATCTTCAGGGCCGCCACGAGCCTCACCCCCGCCTCCCGCGCGGCCAGGACGGCCCGCCGCAGACCCTTGTCGGGGGCCGCCCGCCCCAGGAACAGCACGAAGTCCTCCTTCTCCTCCCGCAGCGGGTAGAGGTCGAGGTCGATGCCGTTGTGGACCACCCCGCCGTAGCGGAGCTCCGGCATCTCCCGGCGCTGGGCCTCGCTGATGGCGACGAACCACACCCGGTCCGCCACCTGCCCGTAGAGCCGGCGCATCTCCGGCGTGAAGGACCCGTGGAGGGTGTGGACGGCGGGGACCCCGCTTGCCGCCGCCGCGGCGAGCATGGAGAAGGGGGCGTGCAGGTGGAGCAGGTCGAAGCGGGAGGGGTCGCGGAAGGCGAAGAGGGTGTGGGTGGTGTCGAGGAGGATGTCGTTGATGGCCCGGGGGCCCGGGGCCGTCTCGAAGACGTACTCGAGCCTCGCCCTCGTCCTGGAGTCGCCGGTGGCGAAGAGGGTGACGTCGTGGCCCCGCTCGGCGAGCCCGTCGGCCAGGAGGGCCACGACCCACTCGATGCCCCCGTAGCCGCCCGGGGGGACGGCGAGCCAGGGGGGCGCGACCTCGGCGATCCTCACTTCCCCTCCCGGTGGGCGTCGGTCCAACCCCTGGGGCCGGCCACCCCCACTCCCCCTCCCGGCGACCGCCGCCCCGGGGCCGCCCTCCGAGGACGCCGACCCCTCACGTCCCCTCCGGGCGGCGCCAGGGCACGAGCCGCCGGTGGGTGAGGGCCTCGGCGTAGGAGCTCTCCCAGCGGGCCATGATGGCCTCGTGCTCGGGGTGGTGCTCGAAGGCCCGGAGGGACTCGACGTCGTCCCACTCGGAGACCACCAGGTAGGTCCGCCCGCCCTCGAGACCCCGGGCCACCTCGCTCCGGCGGTGGCCCGGCTGGGCCGCCGCCAGTGCCCGGACGCGGGCCAGGTCGGCCTCGAAGGCGGCGGCGTCGGCCTTCGGGGCCAGGACGAACCGGAGGTAGGCGTAGATGCTCAACCGACCACCCTCGCCGGGAGCCTACCCGACCCCGGCGCGGCGGGTAGACTTTCCGCCGCGGGACGTGGCGCAGTTTGGTAGCGCGCAGCGTTCGGGACGCTGAGGTCGCGGGTTCAAATCCCGCCGTCCCGACCGAGCCCGGGCCACGGCGGGGGGCATCAGTCAGGTCTCGGCCAGACGCCGGTCGATCTGGGCCAGGAGGGCCTCGTCTCCCATGGCCCGGGCCTGCTCCCGGGCCCGAAGGAGCAGCCGCCGGGCCTGTTCGGCCCGGAGGGCGGCCGTGTCGGGCCTGGCGTACTTGAGCAGGTCGTCGGCCTTCACGACGAGCCGGAAGACCCGCTCCGGGGTGACGGTCTCCTCTCGGGCCCCGGACCCCGGCACCGCCGGCCCGGAGCCGGCCGTGGCGTCGGCCACCCCCGCCCCGGGGCCGCCCTCCGCCAGGGCGACCAGGCCCTCCGCCTCGGCCTCGATGGCCTCGCCGTCCTGGAGGCGCTCCAGCCAGGCGGGGGGCAGGCCCCCGCGCCCCACGGCCGTGCCCAGCAGGGCCCCGGCCACGGCCCCGTTGGTGTCGGTGTCGCCTCCCAGGCCCACGACCCGGCGCAGGCCGTCCTCGAACCCGTCGACGTCGCGGAGGGTCTGCAGGGCGACGGCGGCGGTGAGCAGGCAGTAGCCCATGTCCGGCCCGTCCACCGCACGGGACCGGCCGACCACCTCCAGGAGCTCCGCCAGCTCCCCCCCGCCGGGCCGCCCGGCAGCGGCGGCCAGGGCCGCCTCCACCGCCGCCCCCCGGGCCTCCCCCCGGGCCAGGGCCGCCGCCGCCACGCTCACCGCCAGGACGGCGGTGCGGCACCGCCCGTCGTAGTGGGTGAGGGCGGAGAGGGCGGGGGCGAGCTCGGTGAGGGCCTCGGGCCGGAGGGCGTGGGCGAGGCCTAGGGGCGCGCAGTACATGACGGACCCGTTGCCCGCCGACACCGCAGGCCCCCGCTCCTCCCAGGCAGCCCGGGCCGCCTCCGCCGGTGGCTCACCCCTCGCCACCCGGGACAGGACCCGCCGGGTCAGGCTGCCAATGCCGAAGCCCCCGGCCCGGAACCAGGCGACGTGGCGGCGGAGGAGGTCCTCGGGGTCGAACCCGCTCCGCTCGGCGAGGCTTCTCACCAGGTTCCGGGCCAGGGCGGTGTCGTCGGTGGTGTAGCCCGGCGGGCGCCCGGGGCCGGGGAGGACCAGGGCGGGCAGGGGCGACGGGACCTCCTCGGCCCGGAGACCCTCGAAGGGCGCCCCCAGGGCGTCGCCGAGGGCCAGCCCGAGGACCCCACCCACGACCCGGTCGGCGAGGCCCACGCCGCCATGGTAGGCGGGGCATCGAGCAGCGTCCCCGGCCGCCGCCTCTTCCCCCGCCGCCGGCCGTCCCCGGGTCCCCGCCCTTGGTACCCTGAGCCCCTGCATGGACAAGCTCGGACCGCGCCACCGCATGTGCCGCCGGGTGGGCGCCGCCCTCTGCGGGCGGCCCAACTGCCCGGTCACGAAGCGTCCGTACCCGCCCGGCCAGCACGGCCGGGGGCGCAAGCGGGTGACCGAGTACCAGATGCGGCTGCTGGAGAAGCAGAAGCTGCGCGCCATCTACGGCGTGGGGGAGCGGCAGATGCGCCGCTACTACGAGCGGGCCAGCCGCCGGCGGGGCGTCACCGGCGAGGAGCTCATCCGCCAGCTCGAGACCCGCCTCGACAACGTCGTCTACCGCCTCGGCTTCGCCCTCAGCCTCCGCCAGGCTCGCCAGCTCGTCTCCCACGGCCACATCCGGGTGGACGGCCGCCGGGTGGACGTCCCCAGCTACCAGGTCCGGCCCGGCCAGGCCGTCGAGCTGTCGGAGCGGGCGAAGAACCTCCTGTTCGTCCGGGAGGCCCTGGAGCTGCAGCCCGACCCGCCCCCCTACCTCTACCGGAACCGAGATCAGCTCCAGGGCACGCTCACCCGGGCCCCGGAACGGGACGAGGTCCCCCTGCCCGTGGAGGTGGAGGAGCGCCTCGTCGTCGAGTTCTACTCGTAGAACCCAGCCGCTCCCGGAGGTACTCGGCCAGGGCCACGGCGCTGTTGTGCTCCCGGTCCCGGGCGCTGTACAGCAGGGTCACGTCGCCGCGGCGGGCCGCCTCCACCAGGGGGCGCCAGGCCCCCGGCCGGCTGTCCAGCTCGCCGAAGTAGCGACGCCGGAACTCCTCCCAGCGCGCCGGGTCGTGCCCGAACCAGCGGCGGAGTCCGTCGCTCGGGGCCACCTCCCGCAGCCACCCGTCGAGCTCGAGGGCGTCCTTCCGGACCCCCCGGGGCCAGAGCCGCTCCACGAGGAACCGCCGGCCGGGGCCGGCGGGCTCGTCGTAGACGCGGGCCACCCGGATCACGTCCCCGCCTCCGCCCTCGGCGCCAGGGCGGCCCGGACGAACCGGAGGACCTCCCGCTCCCGCCGCCTGAGGGAGGCACGACCCCGGTCCTCCCCGACCACCGCCCGGAGCACGCTCGCCTCCGACAGGGAGCCGACCACGAAGGTGTACAGGGTGAACAGCAGGAGGGCGGGGTCCTGGGGCCGGATCTCCCCCGCGGCCATCCCCTCCTCGAGGAAGGCGATGGCCCGCCGCCTGAGGGGGTCCAGGAGCGACGCGAAGCGCTCGAAGGCCCCGGGGCCGAGCCGCCCGGCTTCCCGGACGAACTGGGGGAACTCCGGCCACTCCTCGGCCAGGCGGAACACCGCGCGGATGACGGCCTCGGCCCGGTCCCAGTACCGCTCCTTGCCGGCGAGGGCCTCGTCCACGGTCTCCGCCAGGCGGGCTCCCGCCGCCGCCAGGCAGGCCTCCAGCAGGGCCTCCTTCGTGGGGAAGTAGTAGAGGAGGGTCTGCTTGCGGATCCCGACGGCGGAGGCGATGGCGTCGAGGCTGGTGCCCCGGTAGCCCTCCCGGCCGAAGTGGCGGATGGCCTCCTCGACCAGGAGGCGGCGCCGGCGCTCGCCGCCGGTCCGGCTCATGGACGCCAGACCCGGGGTGGGCCGGGACGGGAGATCGGCCGGTAGGCCTCCCAGACCCGGAGCCACCGGGGGCCCGCCGGCCCCGAGGGCGGGGGCGTCTCGCCGCGGCCGGCCCGCCACCGCGCCTCCCACCAGGTCGTCCGGTCCTCGTCGAACAGCTCGGCCACGGCCCGGTACATCCGTCGCGTGAGGGAGCGGTGGTCCTCCCCCGGCTCCGGGACGAGGGGAGGGCCGTACCGGACCGAGACGGGCAGCCGCCCCGGCCTCGGCCAGGCCCGGCCCCGGGGCATGGCCGCATAGGCCCCGCGGATGGCGATGGGCACCACGGGCACCTGCATCTCCACGGCCAGGCGGGCGGCCCCCGACCGGAACCGCTGCACCCACCCGTCGGGCGACCGGGTCCCCTCCGGGAACACGACGAGGCTCCAGCCCTCGGCGAGGAGCTGGCGGGCGCTGGCCGTGCCCCGGCCCCGGGCCCTGCGGTCGATGGGGAACGCGTTGTAGACGAGGGCCGTGGCCACCGACCGCCACCAGGTGGAGAAGAAGTAGTCGGCGGCGGCCCCGGTGGCCGTCCGCTCCCGCCACCGCCGGGGAAGCGAGGAGAGGATGAGGGAGGCGTCCAGGTGGCTCGTGTGGTTGCTCACGAAGATCACCGGGTGCTCCAGCCCCTCCAGGTGCTCCAGGCCGAAGATCCGGGGGGAGGTCTCGTTCCAGACCAGCGGCTTCAGCCCGAAGGTGACCAGGGCCTCCCGGGCAGCCCGGGCCGCCGGCGTGCGGGCCCAGCCCGTGGGGAACTGGCCCCGCTCCCGGGGCGGGGCGAAGGGCTCCGCCGAGGCCGGCACCAGGGGCCGCCGTCCCCACCGGAAGCCCCGGGCCAGCTCCCGCAGGTCCTCGAGGATGGAGGCCATCACCGGACCTCCGCCAGCAGCAGGGGCGGGCAGTGGAAGTAGGTGATGGAGGGGCTCCGGCCCACCGTCTCGCCGGCCATCTCCAGGGCATCGCGGAAGGTGCTGGCCGTCCGGTAGCCCATCCGGGCGCAGGCCCTGGGGTCCCCCCCCACGAAGATCACGTCGCCCAGGTAGTCCAGGGCATGCGCGCCCCAGTACCACATGTAGAAGGGGTGCACCCCGTGGTAGGCGTAGCTGTTGCGGTACAGGTGGATGTACCAGGGGTCCGTGGCGTAGCGCTCCTCGTACTTGGACTCGATGGTGGAGGGGTCGGTGGTCTCCGCCAGGACCTCCTCGAAGAAGTCCACGTAGCTCGGGTGGTGGACCTGGTGGAACTCCCAGGGCACCGGGTGGAACAGGATCATGGCGCCGCCGGGGCGGACCAGGGGCCGGCCCCGGTACAGGTTGAAGAAGTAGCCGAGGCCCAGGCAGTGGACGAGGATGGGGTTCATGACCGAGTTCACGCTGTAGGGGCAGATGTAGGGGAGGCCCACCACCAGGACGTCGGACTGGCCCTGGACCTCGACGAGCTGCTGGCGGTGGAGGCTCTCCAGGGTCCGCTCGTGGACGGCGTCGGTGTCGCCGGCGTTCACCCCCGTCACGCCGTAGGGCGCCTCGATCCGCCGGAACACCTCCCGCCGCAGGCGGGCCGGGGCCACCTCGGTGGCCTTCTTGGCCGCCAGGTACATGGCCTGGTCGGCCAGGGACCACTCCCACTCGCGCCGGTTCAGGAACCCGAACTCCTTCGGGAAGGTCTCGTTGTTCAGGGTCGTCTCGATCGTGAAGATCCGGATCCCGGAATCCTTCAGGACCTTCCCCATCCGCTGGCAGGACGCGTGGATGGCCGACCGCTCCGGCCTGGGGTCCATGTAGGACCTCGAGTGGAGCATCGTCTCGACGTTGTGGTGGTGCCGGAGGGACCGGTAGGAGGCCAGGCCCACCGGCACCGACTTGTGGCCCCCGTCCATCGCCACCAGGTTGATGTTCACGTACACGATGAGGTCCGACTCGGCCGCCCGACGGTTGATCTCCACCACCTCGCCCTTCTCGGTGCGGCCGACCTCGACCACGCCGGCTTCGTCCTCGGCGTCGTGGTTCGTGAGGTCCTGCGGGAAGAAGGACCGGAAGACCCTCTCCCCCACGACCCGCTCGATCTCCCGCGGGGTCATCCGCCGGTGCACGGAGTTGGCGACGACGAGCTTCAGGTCCTCCACCCCCCGGCGGGCGGCCACCTCGACCACCTGCTCGATGACCCGCTGGCGAACGTCGGGGGTCCGCATGGGGGGCAGGGGCAGGGAGATGTCGTCGAAGGCGATGGTGAGCCGCATGCCGGGCCGCAGGAGCTCGGGCAGGGGCTCGCTGTCCAGGGGCTCGAGGAGGGCCCTCCGGATGGCCCCCGGGAGGTCCCGGATGCCAGGGAGGGGGTCCGGGGGGTAGACCACCCGGGTCCCCAGGGGGAACCGCTGGAGGCGGAACCCCTCCCCCTCGTGGACGAGCAGCGGGGGCGTCCGCTCGTCGACCTCGAGCACGAATCCAGGTCTTGGCACGGTCTCTCCTCCTTCAGTCCCGCCTCGGGTCGAAGGCCACCTTCAGGGTCCCCAGCCGGCCGGCGGCCAGCGCGTGGTCCAGGGCCTCCCGCCAGGCCGCCAGGGAATAGGTGCCGCCGACGATCCCGGCCAGGGGCGCGTCGGCAGCGAGGTCCACGGCCACCTCGAAGGTCCGCCGCCTCCCTCCGTCCAGCTCCTCGGTGCCACCCGTGTAGGCGCCCACGAGCTCCAGCTCCCGGAACCACACCGGCGTCAGGTCCGCCCCCCCCGCCGGGATGCCCGAGAGGACCACCCGCCCGCCGGCCCGGGTGGCCCGGAGCGCGAGGTCGAGGGAGCTGCGGGAGCCCACGCACTCGATGGCCACGTCCACCCCACCGAGGAGGTAGGGCTGGCCCCGCTCGGGGCGGAGCTTCAGGGCCCGGGTGGCCCGGCGGACGGCGTTCAGGGCCTCTTCCGGCGGCACCACCTCGGAGGCCCCGAGGCGCCGGGCCAGCTCCCGCTGCCCC
>CAYVCH010000098.1:0-8900 GCA_964449755.1 uncultured Actinomycetes bacterium | reverse complement strand
CCAGAAGGTCATCGCCGCCCCGCCGGTCGTCGGGATCGCCTTCGACGATCAGGGAAACGTCTGGCTGGCGACGTCCCAGGCCCTCTATCGCATATCGGTCCCACCGGATTTTTATCAAACATAGTGCTTTGTCAGGACTGAGATGCAGGAGTCTGGAGTCGATCCCGACCCAGCCCGGTCATGACGGAAGAAGTCCGGACACCGTCGCTCCCCGCCGTCCATGAACTCATCCAGGTCGCCCAGCACCAGCCCGACTTGCAGGACCTGCGCCCGGAGGTCCTCAAGCGCCTGGCCCGCCGGTTCGTCGAGGAGTGGCGGGCCCGGGCCTCGGAGGCACCGACGGCCGTCGAGCGGACGGCCCTGGTCGCCCAGTTCCCCGATTACGTCCGTCGGCATCTGGGTCCGGCTTACCGGCCCGTCATCAACGCCACCGGCGTCATCCTCCACACGAACCTGGGGCGGGCGCCCCTGCCCGAGGAGGCGGCCCGGGCGGCGGCCCGGGCCGGGCGCTCCTACACCGACCTCGAGGTGGACCGGGAGACCGGCCGCCGGGGGCGCCGCACGGCCCGGGCCGAGCTGCTCCTCTCCGCCCTCACCGGCGCCGAGGCGGCCCTGGTGGTGAACAACTGCGCCGCCGCCCTCCTCCTCGCGGTCTCGGCCCTGGCCCGCCGGAAGGAGGTCCTGGTCTCCCGGGGCGAGCTCATCGAGATCGGCGGCGAGTTCCGGATCCCCGAGATCCTGGCGGCCTCGGGCGCCCGGCTGGTGGAGGTGGGGACTACGAACCGGACCCACCTGGCCGACTACCGGGCGGCCATCACCCCCCGGACGGGCCTCCTGCTCAAGGTCCACCCCAGCAACTACCGGCTGGTGGGGTTCACGGCCTCCCCCGCCCCCCAGGACCTCGCGGAGCTGGCCGGGCAGGCCGGCGTGCCCTTCCTCTACGACCTCGGCTCGGGCCTCCTGGCCCGGGAGGGCGGGGCCCCGGCCGACGAGCCCAGCGCCGCCGAGGCCCTGCGGGCCGGGGCCGACCTGGTGACCTTCTCCGGGGACAAGCTGCTGGGGGGGCCCCAGGCCGGCGTGGTCCTGGGCCGGGCCCAGCTGGTCGAGCGGCTCCGGCGCCACCCCGTGGCCCGGGCCGTCCGCGTGGACAAGATGCAGGTGGCCGCCCTGGAGGCGGTCCTCGCCATGCACGCGGCCGGACGCCGGGACGAGCTCCCCTCCTGGCGCATGCTGCGGGAGCCCGAGGCCGAGGTGAAGCGCCGGGCCCAACGGCTGGCGGCGGCCCTGGACGGGGAGCTGAACCACGCGCGCCTCGAGGCCCTGCGGTCCTCCGTCGGAGGGGGCTCGATGCCGGGCCACACCATCCCCTCCTGGGGGGTGGCCGTCCGGGCCCCGAACCCGCCGGCCTTCGCCGCCCGCCTGCGCACCGGCCGCCCGGCGGTCTTCTGCCGGGTGGAGGCGGACCGGGTGCTGTTCGACCTCAGGACGGTGCGGGAGGACGAGGTGCCCGACCTGGCCCGGGCCATCCTCTACGCCCTCGAGGGGGATGACGCCGGCGAGGACTGAGGCCGGGCCCGGCGAGCCCGCCCTGCACGTCATCGCCACCGCCGGCCACGTCGACCACGGCAAGTCCGCCCTGATCCTCCGTCTCACCGGCATGGATCCCGACCGCTGGGAGGAGGAGAAGCGGCGGGGACTCACCATCGACCTGGGCTTCGCCTGGTGCACGCTGCCCTCGGGCCTGGAGGTGGGCTTCGTGGACGTCCCCGGGCACGAGCGCTTCGTCCGGAACATGCTGGCCGGGGTCGGCCCCGTCCGACTGGTCCTGTTCGTCGTCGCCGCCGACGAGGGCTGGAAGCCCCAGTCCGAGGAGCACCTGGCCATCGTGGACGTCCTGGGGGTCGCGGGCGGCGTGGTGGCCCTCACCAAGGCCGACCTGGTGGACGGGGAGACCCTGCAGCTCGCCGCCCTCGAGGTCCGGCAGCGTCTGGCCGGCACCGCCCTGGCGGGGGCCCCCATCGTGCCCTGCTCGTCCGTGACCGGCGCCGGCCTGGACGAGCTCCGGGAGGCCCTGGACGCCCTGGTCGCCGCGGCCCCCCGGCCCGAGGAGGACGGCCGGCCCCGCCTGTTCGTCGACCGGGTCTTCAGCATCCGGGGCGCCGGCACGGTGGTCACCGGCACCCTCACCGGAGGCCGCCTGGTCCCGGGGCAGGAGGTCGAGATCCACCCTGGAGGCGCCCGGGCCAGGATCCGGGGCCTGCAGACGCACAAGCGCTCCGTCCAGGTCGCCCGCCCCGTCTCCCGCGTGGCGGCCAACCTGGTGGGCGTGGGCCGGGAGGAGCTGGAGCGCGGCGACGTCCTCGGCCTGCCGGGACAGTGGCGGGGCAGCGCCGTCCTGGAGGCCCGGGTCCGGGCCGTCCGCAGCCTGGGACACCCGCTGACCCCGCGGGGCGCCTACAAGCTCCACGCGGGCTCCGCCGAGCGGGACGCCCGCCTCCACCTCTACGGCCCCCCCCGCCTGGCCGCCGGGGAGGAGGCCTTCGCCCGGATCCGCCTGTCTTCCCCCCTGGTCCTCGCCGCCGGCGACCGCTTCGTCCTCCGGGACGTGGGACGGCGGGAGACCGCCGCCGGTGGGGTGGTCCTCGATCCCGACCCGCCGGCCCGGCCCGGGCCGGACCCCGCCGCCCGCCTCTCGCGCCGGGAGGCGGTGGGGCCGGCCGGGCTCCCGCCCCTCATCGTCGAGGAGCGGGGCGCCGTCTCCCGGGCCGCCCTCTCGCTGCTGGCCGGCCCCGTCCCGCCCGAGGTCCCCGGGGCCGTCGCCGTCGGCGACTGGCTCGTCCACGCCGGCCTCCACGGGCGCCTCCAGGGCGCCGTGGCGGCCGCCCTGGCCGAGTTCCACCGAGCCCACCCCTTGCGAGAGGGCATGGAGCTGGCGGCCGTGCGCGAGGGGGCCGCCGGCTCGCTCCGCGCCGCCGGCGCCCCCTCCGACCCCGACCTGGTCGAGGCCCTCCTCGCCGACCTGGAGGACCGCGGGGTCCTGGTCCGCCGGGGAAACCGGGTCCGCCTGGCCTCCCACCGGGTGACCCTGGCGGGCCGGGAAGCGGAGGTGGACCGGCTGGTGCGGGCCGTGGCCGACGCCGAGCCCAGCCCGCCCGGGGTCCCGGACCTCGTCGCCGCCGGCTTTCCCCGAGAGGTCATCGAGGCCGCCGCCCAGGCCGGAGCGCTGGTCCGCATCTCGCCCGACCTGGTGCTCACCCCGGCCTTCGTGGCGCGGGCGGAGAGGGTCCTCCGCGAGCTGGCCGAGGGCGGGATCACGGTGAGCGCCTTCCGCGAGCGCCTCGGCACGTCCCGCAAGTATGCCCTGCCCCTGCTGGAGCACTTCGACCGGGCCGGGGTGACCCGCCGGCAGGGCGACGTGCGGGTGCTGCGCGGCTAGCTAGCCCTTCAGGCCACCTCGGCCACCAGGGCGACCTCCACCGGGGCCCCGCGGGGCAGCTCGGCCACGCCCACGGCCGCCCGCGCGTGGCGGCCCTCCTCGCCCAGGACCTCCACCAGCAGGTCGCTGGCGCCGTTCGCCACCTCCGGCTGGTCGGTGAACCCGGGAGCCGAGGCCACGAAGACCGTGACCTGGACGATCCGTGCCAGCCGGTCCAGGGAGCCCAGCCCGGCCCGGAGGGCCGCCAGGGCCTGGAGGGCACAGCGGCGGGCCGCCTCCCGGCCCTCCTCGACGCTCACCTCGCTCCCCAGGCGCCCGGGGTGCAGGACCACCCCCTCCTCCATGGGGATCTGCCCCGCCACGAAGGCCAGACCCCCAGCGACCACCACCGGCACGTAGGAGGCCACGGGCTGGGGCGGGCCCGGCAGCGCCAGTCCCAGCTCGGCCAGGCGGGCGAGGATTCCTTCCTCGCTCATGGGGGAATCCTGCCACGACGGGACCGCGGGTTCCCCGGGCGGCTCAGCCCGCCCGCCGCGCGCGGGACCGCAGCAGGTGCCGCCGCTCCAGCTCGTTCAGCCCGCCCCAGATGCCGTGCGGCTCCCGGGTGCGCAGCGCGTACTCCAGGCACTGCACCCGGACCTCGCACCGGGCGCAGATCCGCTTGGCCTTGGCCTCCCGGGCGTCCTTCTCCTCCTTGCGCTCGAAGTAGTTGGGGGCGAAGAACAGGGCGGCGTCCTCGCCGCGGCAGGCGGCCCGGAACTGCCAGCCCTGGCCCCAGTCGTCGAGCAGCCGTTCGGCCAACGCCCCCCTCCCGGTGGGACCCGGCACACCCTACCTTGATGTTCGTAAGCGCGGACCGAAGAGATTCGACGACGCCGGATTCCCCGGGGGCCGCGTCCACGACCCCTCAGCCCCGGGCCGGCGGGGGATCCCCGCCTCCCGCCTCGGGCTCCACCCGCAGGATGAGCCCGTCCACCCCCCGCACCCGGACCCGGGTGCCCTTCGGGATGGGACCGTCGGCGCTGCGGCCCCGCCAGAGGGCCCCCTTCACCTCCACCGGGCCCTCGGGGGCCAGGTCCCCCCGGGCCTCCCCCACCAAGCCCACCAGCCCCCGCCCCCGGGAGGTGAGCCGCTCCCTGGCCTGGAGGGCGACGGTGAGCCCGAACCCGTAGTACAGGAGACTCCCCGCGACGGCGAGCCCGATCAGCCAGGGCGGCAGGTCCAGGGGTTCGGCGACGCCGCGGAAGGCCAGGACCGACCCCGCCAGGTAGGCGAGGAGGCCGGCGCCGGTGAAGGCCCCCAGCCGCCGGAGCAGCACGTCGAGGACCATCAGGCCCACCCCGGCCAGGAGCAGGGCGAGCCCCGCCCACGACACCGGAACCACGGCGAGGCCGTAGCCGGCCAGGCCGAGCATGACGACCCCGCTCGCCCCCGCGAAGCCGAAGCCCGGCTGGGTCAGCTCGAAGGCCAGGGCCGCCAGGGCCAGGGTGAGCAGGAGGTACACGGCGGAGGGGGTGGCCACGGCGTGGAGCACCTGGGTCAGGAGCCCCAGGTCGCGGAAGCGGACCCGCACACCGGGCGCCTCCGAGGGCACCGTGGCGATCCTCGTGGCCAGGGTCACCGGGCCCGCCGCCGTCTGCACCGTGGTCCCGTCGATCTTCCGCAGCAGCTCGGTCACGGAGACCGCCACCGCCTGGGCGAAGCGCCGCTCCAGGGCCTGGGCCGCCGTGAGCGCCACGTCGGGGCCGGTGAGGTCGGTGCCCTTGCCCCGGGCCTCGACCCACCCCGCGATGGTCTCCTCCACGCCGGCCTCCTCGGCCCCGGGACGGGCCAGGTCCACGGGGTGCAGGGGGCCCGTTTGGGACCCGGGGGCCACCGCGGCCAGGCTCGAGGCGTGCATCAGCAGCAGGGCCGCCCCGCTGGCCCGGGCCGGGGTCGGCCCCACCCACACCACCACCGGGACCCGGGCCTCGAAGACCCGCCGGGCCAGTTCCAGGCCTGGTTGGTCGAGGGCGCCGGGCGAGTCGAGCTGGAGCACCAGCACGGCGCCGTCCGCCTCGGCCTCGGCCAGGGCGGCCTCCACGTAGCCCGTCAGGGGGGCGTCCAGGGCCCCCTCCACCTTCACCACGTCCACGAGGGGGGGAGGGGCCGACGCCCCGGCCTCCGACCAGGGACCGAGCACGACCAGGGCGAGGGGAAGCAGGACGGCGCGGCGCATCCGGGCCCCATCCTACCGGGGAGCCCGTCTCGCCGGGCGCGGCCCCCGGCCCCCGGGGTATCCTGGGCGCCGACCGGATGCGCGACCCGCGCCCTCGCCGAGCCGCCGACCCGACCGTCGGCGAGCGCCCCTGGACCCGCCTGGAACGGGGGTCCCTGCTGGCCCTCCTCCTCGCCGGCGTCATCGCCGTCACGGCCGGGCTGGTCGCTGCCTCCCTGCTCCCGGCCGCCCTCCCCCTGGCCGCCGGGGTCAGCCGGATCGGCGAGCGGCTGGGGCCCGCCCCCGAGCTGCCGTCCCTGCCCCACCTGGCCGAGCGGTCCACCATCTACGCCCGGGACGGCGAGACCGTCCTGGCCACCGTCCACCTGGGGGAGAACCGCACCCTGGTGGCCCTGGAGGACGTCAGCCGAGCGGCCCGGGACGCCGTCCTCGCCATCGAGGACGACGACTTCTACGAGCACGGGGGGCTCGACCCCTGGTCCGTCGCCCGGGCCCTGGTCGCCAACCTCGTCGCCGGGGACGTCGTCCAGGGAGGCTCGACCATCACCCAGCAGCTGGTGAAGAACCTCTACATCCGGGACCCCGCCCAGACCTTCGCCCGCAAGTTCCGCGAGGCCGCCCTGGCCCTCCGCCTGGAGCAGGAGTTCTCCAAGGACCAGATCCTCGAGTGGTACCTGAACCAGGTGTACCTGGGGCACGGGGTCTACGGCCTCGGCACGGCGGCCCAGTACTACTTCGGGCGCCCCGCCGCCCGGCTCACGCTCCCCCAGGGCGCGCTCCTCGCCGGCATGATCGCCTCCCCCGAGACCTACGACCCCGTGGACCGCCCGGAGGCCGCCCTGGCCCGGCGCAACCAGGTGCTGGACCGCCTGGCCGAGCTGGGGTGGGTCCCCCGGGAGCGAGTGGAGCGGGCCAAGGCCCGAGGCCTCGGCGTCGCCGCCCAGGCAACAAGCCCCCGGGCCGGCGCCCGCTCGTTCCTCGTCGACTACGTGGTCCGGGAGCTGCTGGACCCCACCAACGACGAGTTCGACGTCCTCGGAGAGGGGCCGAACCAGCGCCGCCGGGCCCTGGCCCGGGGCGGCTTCGAGATCCGCACCACCTTCGAGCCCGCCTGGGACCGGTACGCGGCGGCGGCCGTCCGGACCCACCTCCCCGACCCCCGGGGCCCCGACGCCGCCGTCGT
The DNA here is from genome assembly GCA_964449755.1 of uncultured Actinomycetes bacterium. Lineage (GTDB taxonomy): Bacteria > Actinomycetota > UBA4738 > UBA4738 > HRBIN12 > CAYVCH01. Next base: position 2,063 of record CAYVCH010000098.1, on the reverse strand, counting down.
GAGCGTGGACACCCGTACGGGCGCCATCCGGGCCATGTTCTCCGGTCGCGACTACGCCCGGGCCGAGCGACCCCTGGACCTCGTGACGTCGGCCCGCCAGCCGGGCTCGGCCTTCAAGCCCTTCACGCTGGTGGCCGCCTTCCGGCAGGGCGTCCCCCCGGGGAAGGTCTACCCCTCCCGATCCCCGTACCGGGACCCCCGCTGGGACAACGCCTGCCACTGCGTGACGAACGCCGAAGGCGCGGGGGACCGCGGGTACCTGGACCTATGGGCCGCCACCCGGGGTTCCGTGAACGTCGTCTTCGCCCAGCTGGCCCTGGACGTCGGCGCCGAGGCCATCGTCCAGGCCGCCCACGACCTTGGCATCACCGCCCCCCTGGACCCCGTCCCCTCCATCACCCTGGGGGCCGAGGAGGCCTCGCCCCTGGACATGGCCGCCGCCTTCGCCGTCTTCGCCAACGAGGGGGTGCGCTGCGAGCCCTTCGCCATCGCGCGGGTCGTGGGACCCGACGGCACCGTGCTCTACCGCCACCGCCCGGAGTGCGAGCGGGTCCTCGACTCGGGGATCGCCAACCTGGTCACCGCCATGCTCCAGGGCGTGGTCCGCAGCGGCACGGGGACCGCGGCGAGCCTGGGCGGCCGCCCGGTGGCTGGCAAGACGGGCACCACCCAGGACTACACCAACGTCTGGTTCGTGGGCTACACCCGGCAGGTCTCCACCGCCGTGTGGGTGGGCTTCCCCGAGGGCCAGCGCCCCATGGACACCTACTTCGGGGGGCCCGTGTTCGGCGGCACCCACGCCGCCCCCATCTGGCGCGACTTCATGACGGCCGCCGTGGCCGGCATGCCGGTCGTGGGCTTCCCCGCCCCCCCGCCCGCCGAGCGCGGGGAGGTCCCAGAGGTGGTGGGCCTCAGGCGGTCCGGAGCCGAGGCCGCCCTGACCGCGGCCGGCTTCACCCCCCGGGCGGTGAAGGTGGACTCGGTGGAGCCCCGTGGCACCGTGGTGTCCCAGGACCCGGCCGCCGGCGCCTCGGCGATCCTCGGGAGCCTGGTGACGGTCCAGGTGAGTACGGGCATCCCGCCGAAGGCCGAGGTGCCGGACGTGCTCGGCCTGGCCGAGGAGGAGGCCGCGGCGCAGCTCACCACCGCCGGGTTCGTGGTGACCGTCGAGTACCGGACCGTGGCGAACCCCGCCAAGGACGGGATCGTCCTCGCCCAGTCGCCCGAGCCCGGCGCCAAGATCAGGCTCGGCGAGGCCGTGACGATCACCGTCGGGCAGCCTCCGCCCCCCGACGAGGCCGCCCCGGGCTGAGTCCCGCCCACGCGGTCCCGGACGGGCGAGCCACGCCTCCCCGGCTGGTGGACTGCGTCCCCGCTCGCCCCCCTTCAGCGCCGCCGTCATCTCGGCACGCGGCCGCTCCTTCAGCCCGTTCCCCACCGTAGACTCGCTCCCGTGGTCCGGACCCTGCGCGCGCTGGCCGCCCTGGTGCTGCTGGCGGGCCTCGTCCAGCCGGGCCCGGTGGCTCGGGCGGAGCTGGCCACTGCCGGCGCCTGGAGCGAGCCCTTCGACCTCGGGGTCGTCGGCATCCACGCGCAGCTCCTGCCCACCGGTCAGGTGCTCCTGTTCGACTACGCCGTCGGCCGCCGGACGAGGGCGAAGCTGTGGGATCCCGCCAGCGGGGCGCTCACCGACGTGAGCCTCCGGGCCCGGCGGGACCTGTTCTGCTCGGGCCACTCCCTCCTGCCCGACGGCTCCGTCTTCGTCACCGGCGGCACGGCATGGCGCGCCCACGGCAACCGCGGCACGGCCGAGACGACGGTGTTCCGCCCCTGGGCGCCCGGCTGGGTCCGGGGGCCCACCATGGCCCACCCCCGCTGGTACCCGTCGAACCTCACCCTGCCCGACGGAAGCGTGTTGATCCTCTCGGGCCAGGCGAGCAACCGGGACGTCACCGAGCAGATCGAGCGCTACGACCCGGCCACGGGCGAGGTCCGGGCGCTGCCTCGGCGGGCCGACATGGCCATGGACCTCTACCCCCGGACCTTCCTCCTGCCCGACGGAT
>CAYVCH010000097.1:5423-8934 GCA_964449755.1 uncultured Actinomycetes bacterium | reverse complement strand
GCCCGCGCGTTCTTCCTGGGCCGGGCGGGGTGGAGCCGGTTCGGCGCCCTGCTCATCATCTCCGGCGCCTTCGGGCTGTTCCGCCGGGACGCGCTGGTGCGGGTGGGCGGGTTCTGGACCGGGACGGTGGCCGAGGACATGGAGGTCGTCATGCGCCTCCACAGGGAGTTTCGCCGGGCCGGCCTCCCCCACCGCCTCGTGTTCAGCCCCGACCCCATTTGCTGGACCGAGGTGCCCTCGGACCTCCGGACGCTCCGCCGGCAACGCAACCGGTGGCACCGGGGTCTCTGGACCAACCTGTGGCGTCACCGGGGGATGCTGTTGAACCCCCGGTAGGGGCGGCTCGGGCTGCTGGCCCTCCCCGACTTCTGGCTGTTCGAGGGACCGGGCCCGATCCTCGAGGCGATCGGCTACGGGGCGCTCGTCCTCTCGGCCGTGACCGGGAGGCTGAACCCGGGATTCGCGGCCCTGTTCCTCCTGCTGGCGGTCCTGTACGGCCTCCTCCTCTCCCAGATCGCGGTCGAGGCCTTCCTCCTCCAGCGCTACCGGCGGGCGTCCGACCGGGTGGTGCTCCTGGCGGCCTCGCTGCTGGAGTTCGCCGGCTTCCGTCAGCTCCTGGCCCTCGAGCGGTCCGTGGCCACGCTTCGCCCCCGACGTCCCGGGTGGGGGCAGATGCGGCGGGTGGGGATTCCCGCGGGCGAGGCCTCGTCAGGTAGGCCCCGGGCCTCCGCCGACCCCCTCCGCCGGGTGCCGGCCGGACCCCGGCTCCCGGCGCCCGCTGCGGTTGAAGCGATCCTGGGCGGCCTTCAGGCCCTCCCGAACGATGCAAACCACGGCGTCGGCCGCGTCGGCCACGATGAGGGGGACGTCGGCCTCCTCCCGCTTCGAGAAGGGCCCGAGGACGTAGTCCACGGGGTCCTGCCGCCCGGGGGGGCGGCCGATGCCGAGGCGCACCCGGTGGAAGTCGGGCGTCCCCAGGGCCGCCACCAGGGAGTCCAGGCCGTGGTGGCCCGCGGTGGAGCCGCCCCGCTTCACCCGCAGGGCCCCGAAGGCGAGGTCCAGGTCGTCGTGGACGGCGATCACCCGCCCGGGAGGGACGCCGCGCCTGCCGGCGAGGGAGGCGTAGGCGGGCCCCGACTCGTTCATGAACGTGCGCGCCCGCGCGAGGAGGACCCGCTCGCCGTCGACCCGGACCTCAGCCGCGTCGGCCGGCACGAAGCGCACCTTCCGCAGCCGCTCCCCGTGGCGCCTCGCGAGCTCCTCCACGACCATGGCCCCCACGTTGTGGCGCGTGGCCGCGTAGCGCTCTCCCGGGTTCCCCAGGCCGGCCACCAGCCAGGTCATGGGCGCACGACGCCGGAGGCCGGCACCGGCCGGCTACCCCTCGGAGCCCTCCTCGGCGGGAGCCTGGCCGGCGGGCGGGACGGCCTCCTCCTCCTCCACGGGGGCCGCCGCCTCCACCGGCACCGCCTCCACCCGGAGGACCTGGGGCGTCACCACCGAGACGATGGCCTCCTCGGGGTCGGTGAGGATCGTCACCCCCTCGGGGGGCGCCACGTCGCCCACCCGGAGGGCGTCACCGATCTGCAGGCGCGACACGTCGGCCTCGACGGCCTCGGGCACCCGGTCCGGCCGGCAGTGGACCTGCAGCTCCCACAGGTGGTGCTCGAGGAGCCCCCCCTGCTTCACCCCCGGAGCCTCCCCGACGAGCCGCACGGGCACGCTCACCCGGACGTCCACGTCGCGGCGAACGGCGAAGAAGTCCACGTGCAGGTAGCGGCCCCGGATGTGGTCCCGCTGGACCTCCCGGGCGAGGGCGAGGTGCTCGGTCCCGTCGAGGACCAGGTCCACCAGGACGCTCGTGCCGCCTCCGGCGTGGAGCAGGTGGTACAGCTCGCGCTCGTCCACCGACAGCGGCGTCGGCTCGACGCCGTGGCCGTACAGGATGGCCGGGACGCGCCCAGCGGCCCGGAGCCTGCGGGCCGCGCCCTTGCCCGCGCCCTGGCGCCGCTCCGCCTTCAGCTTGAGCTCCACGATGGCCTCCGGCCGACCATGGTAGCGCCCGGGCGACCCGGCTGACCGCCGGGCCCGGGGCCGGGTGGCCGCCGGCTACGGCTGGTTCTCGCCGTGGAAGATCTCGGAGACCGAGGTGTCCTCGAAGACCGCCCGCAGGGCGTTGGCGATGAGGGGCGCGATGGACAGGACCCGCAGCTTCGAGCTGCGCTTCTCCTCGGGGATGGGGATCGTGTTCGTCACCACCACCTGCTCGATGGGGGCCTCCTCGATGAGCTGGACGGCCTTGCCCGAGAGCACCGGGTGGGTGGCGGCGCCGAAGATGGGGCCGGCACCGTGGGCCGCCAGGGCGGCCGCGCCCCGGGCGAGCGTCCCGCCCGTGTCGACCATGTCGTCCACCAGCACGCAGGGGCGGCCCTCGACCTCGCCCACCACGGCCATCTCCTCGATCTTGTGGGCCTCCCGCCGGGAGCGGCGCTTGTAGAGGAAGGCCAGGTCGGCGTGGAGGCGCTCGCGGAGGCGCTCGGCGGTGCGGATGCGGCCGGCGTCGGGGGCCACCACCACGAGGTCGTCGCCGCGCAGGCCCAGCTCGTGGTCGAGGTGGTCGGCCAGGATGGGCAGGGCCGTGAGGTGGTCCACGGGGAAGTCGAAGTAGCCCTGGATCTGGCCGCTGTGGAGATCCACCGAGACCACCCGGTCGGCCCCGGCCACCGTCAGGAGGTCGGCCACGAGCTTGGCCGAGATGGGCTCCCGGGCCAGGGCCTTCTTGTCCTGCCGCGAGTAGCCGTAGTAGGGGACCACCGCCGTGATGCGCTTGGCCGAGGCCCGCTTCATCGCGTCGAGCATCACGAGCTGCTCCATGATGGCCTCGTTCACCGGGTCGGCGTGGGTCTGGATGACGAAGACGTCGGCTCCTCGCACGCTCTCCTCGGCCCGCACGTAGATCTCCCCCGAGGCGAACCGGCGGATCGTGCAGCGGGACAGGGGGACGCCGAGGTGCTCGCAGATCTCGCGGGCCAGGTCCGGGTGGATGGTCCCCGAGAACAGCATCATCCGCTTCCTGTTGACGATCTCCACGGCTCCCCCTCTACCGCTCCCTCGCCGCCTCCGCCTCGTCCCGCCGCCGGCGGTACCCGCGGACCACCCGCTGCTCGGACCGCTCCACGGCCAGGGCGCCGGCCGGGACGTCCCTGGTGATCACCGAGCCCGCCCCCGTCACGGCCCCCCGTCCGACCCGGACGGGGGCGATGAGCATCGTATCGGAGCCGATGCGGGCGCCGTCCCCGATCACCGTCCGGTGCTTGCGGTAGCCGTCGAAGTTGGCGGTCACGGTGCCGGCCCCCACGTTCACGTCCCGGCCGATCCAGGCGTCCCCGACGTAGGCGAGGTGCGGGACCTTCGAGCCGGCGCCCACGCGGGAGGCCTTCACCTCCACGAAGGAGCCGATCTTCACCCGGTCCCCGGCCACGGTGCCGGGCCTGACGTTGGCGTAGGGGCC
>CAYVCH010000097.1:0-5381 GCA_964449755.1 uncultured Actinomycetes bacterium | reverse complement strand
ACCCCCCGGCCCAGACGCGCCCCCCGGACCACCGAGAAGGCCACCTCCGAGCCGGCGCCCACCGTGGAGTCCACGATCCGGGCCCCGGGGCCGATGACGCAGCCGCCGCCGATGCGGGTCGATCCCTCCAGGAAGGTCATGGGGTGAACGACGGTGTCCCGGCCGATGCGCACCTCCACGTCGATGTAGGTCCGCTCGGGGTCGACGAGGGTGACCCCCCGCTCCATGTGGCCCCGGTTGATCCGGGTCCGCATGGCCCGGGCCACGGCGGCCAGGCCGGCCCGGGAGTTCAGGCCGAGGGCCCCACCGAGGTCCACCGGCACCGCCGAGACCCGCTCCCCCTTGTCGGCGAGGATCCGGAGGACGTCGGGGAGGTAGTGCTCCCCCTGGCGGTTCTCCCGGGCCACCAGGGGCAGGGCGGCGAAGAGGTCCCGCCGGCGGAAGACGTAGACGAGGGTGGAGACCTCCCGGATGGCCCGCACCGCCGGCGGCGCGTCGGCCTCCTCCACGATGCCCACGAGCCGGGACCCCTCCCGCACCACCCGCCCGAAGCCGGTGGGATCCTCGACCTCGGTGGTGAGGATCGTGGCCGCCGACCCCGTCCGCCGGTGGACCCGGAGGAGGGCCCGCACGTGCTGGGCGGTGGGCAGCGGATCGTCGCCGGCCATGACCAGGACCTCGTCGGCGTCGCCCACCACCTCTTCGGCCACGAGCACCGCGTGGGCGGTGCCCAGGGGCTCCCCCTGGCGGACGAAGGTGGGTCCGGGGACGAGCCCCCACGAGCGCACCGCCTCCTCCACCCGGTCCCCCTCGTGGCCGACGACCACCACGAGGTGCGCGGGCCGTGCCCCCCGGGCCGCCCGCAGGACGTGCCACAGGGCGGGTCGCCCGCACACGGGGTGCAGCACCTTGGGAAGGCTCGAACGGATCCGCTTGCCCCGGCCGGCGGCGAGCACCACCGCCACCAGCGGCCGGGCTTCGCTCCCTCGCGCCACGCGCTTCGCCCCTGCTCTTCCGGCCCAACCCTTTCTACCGGCGGGCGGGGCCGCTGGCAAGCGTCCGGGAGGTCCTGGGCCCGGGCGCGGCCGACGGCGTCGTTCCGGGGGGAGGATTCGAACCTCCATCGAGGGCTCCAAAGGCCCGCGTCTTGCCGTTAGACCACCCCGGACGCCTCGATTATCCCGGAGCCGCGTCCGGGACGCCGGCCACCCCACCCGAGGCCGGCGGGCCGTGGACCACCGTCGCCCCCGGGAAGCGGGCCGCCAGGGCGCGGGCGTGGGCCTCGTCCCGGGCGAGCCCCGCCACAGTGGGCCCGCTGCCGCTCATCAGGGCGCCCAGGGCGCCGGCCCGGAACAGCTCCTCCCGGACCTGCCCGACCTGCGGGTGGCGGCGGGCCACCGGCCCCTCCAGGTCGTTGAAGAGCATCGGCCCCAGGGCCTCGGCGTCGCCGGCACCGGCGGCGGCCAGCAGGGGCGTGGGGTCCGGGCCGGTGTGGCCGCCGTCCTCGTCCCACCACCGGTAGGCGTCGGGGGACCGGGTGGGGAACCCCAGGGGCACGAGGACCCACCACAGGGTCGGGACCGACACCGCGCGCACCCGCTCCCCCCGGCCGGAGGCGAGGACCGGGCCCCCGACGAGGAGGGCCGGCACGTCGGAGCCGACCCGCTCGCCGATGGGAAGCAGCCCCTGCGCTCCGAGGCCGCAGCCCCACAGCTCGTCCAGGGCGTGGAGGGTGGCCGCGGCGTCGGCGCTGCCGCCCCCGAGACCCGCGGCCACGGGGATGCGCTTCTCGATCTCGACCAGGGCCCCGGCGGCCGACGGGCAGTCCTCGGCCAGGGCCAGGGCGGCGATGAGGGCGAGGTTCATGCCTCCCCGGGGCACGGCCCGGGCGAGGTCCCCGGGCCCCCCCACGTCCACGCGGAGCCCCTCCGCAGGCCGGGCCGTCACGCGGTCGGCGAGGGAGATCGGCAGCACCAGGCTCTCCAGGTCGTGGTAGCCGTCGGGACGCCGCCGGAGGACCCGGAGGAACACGTTCACCTTGGCGTGGGCCTCCCGGCGGACGGCGCGCGGGCCCACGGGTCAGTCCTCCCCCAGGGCGCCCACCGCGACGAGGCGGCCGGCGAGGCAGGCGAAGTCCTCCAGGCCCAGCTCCTCCGCCCGGGCCCGGGGCGGGACCCCGCACCGGGCCAGGGCCCGGTCGGCCTCTTCGCCCGGGAGCCCGAGGCGGCGCAGGGCGTTGCGCACGGTCTTCCGGCGCTCGGCGAAGCCCTCCTCGACGACGCGGAACAGGGGCCCGGGGAGCACGTCCACCGGAGGCCGGTGGGGGATGAGGCGGACCAGGACCGACTCCACCTCGGGGCGGGGCCAGAAGACGTCCGGCGGTACCCGGCGGAGGACCTCGGCCCTCGCGCGGTAGGCGACGCGCAGGCTCACGGCCCCGTAGGCCTCGTCGCCGGGCCCGGCGGCCAGCCGCTCTCCCACCTCCCGCTGGACCATGACGAGGAAGGCCGCCACCGCCGGGGCCGTCTCCAGCATGCGCAGCACCACCGGCACCGCCACCCCGTAGGGCAGGTTCGACACCATCTTCCAGGGGCCCCCGTCCAGGGCCCTTCGCCAGTCCACGGCCAGGGCGTCCGCGGCGAGCACCCGCACCCGCGGGAGCCCGCCCACCACCTCCCGGAGGGCGGGCAGCAGCCGCCGGTCCACCTCCACCGCCAGGACCTCCGCCCCGGCCCCGGCGAGGGCCACGGTGAGGGAGCCGAGCCCGGCGCCCACCTCGACCACCCGGTCCCCCGGGCCGACCCCGGCGAGGCTCACGATCCGGCGGGCCAGGTTCGGGTCGGCCAGGAAGTGCTGCCCCAGGGCCTTGGCCGGCCGGATCCCGTGGCGGCGGGCGAGGTCGCGGAGGGTGGCCCGGCCGAGCCCGCCCTCACCAGGAGAGGCGGACCCGGCAGACGCCCTGGCCGAGGGGGGCGATGGCCGCGAAGGCCTCCTCCGAGAGGTCGATGATGCGTCCGCCGAAGGGTCCACGGTCGTTGATCACCACGGTGACCGACCGCCCGTTCTCCAGGTTGGTCACCCTCACCACAGTACCGAAGGGCAACCAGGGGTGGGCGGCGGTGAACCCGGTGCCGGGGGCGTAGTACCAGGAGGCCTCCCCGACCTGGGTGCCGTGGGAGGTCGTCTCCCGCCGTCCCACCAGGCGCCGCTCGGGCACGGCGGGGACGATCACCTCTCGGCGCAGCACCTCCCGGGCGACGGTCCGCCCGTCCACCCGGCGGACCCGGACGGTCTCGAGCATCAGCCCGGGCCGTCCCGGCTGGAGCACCCGCACCTGCCCCGGGGCCAGCTTGCTCGAGTACAGGGTGACGGTGGCGAAGGGGATGGGCGCCCGCACCTGGCGGAGCCTGACGTCCACGTCCACGTAGCGCACGAGCATGCCAGCCCGGAGGGAGGCGCCGGGCGGCGGCCGGACGCGGTCGTGCTCGTCGAGCGCGATCCCCATGGCCGAGAGGAGCTCCCAGACGGTGCCGGCGTCGGTGATGACGTCGCGTTCCTTCCCCGCCACGACGACCCGCGCCCACACCACCCGGGAGGGCTCGGCGAGCCCGCCCGCGAGGGTCTCGGCGGGGAGCGCCGCCAGCTTCGCCAGCGGCGCCTCCGCCCCGACCACCGCCCAGGCCCCCGCGTCCCCGAAGGGGTTCCCCCTCGAGGGACGCCTGATCCCGTCCCCGCCGCCGACCTGGCCGATGAGGTCCACGACCACCGTCATGCCGTCCACCAGGGGCGCCCCGGGCGCCGGCCGGACGGCCTCGACGGCGACCAGGTCGATGCCCTGGTCGGACAGGAGCTGCCCCACGCTGCCGGAGAAGGTGGTGACCGCCTCGGGACGGCCGTCCACCACGAGGGTGACCCGCTTCTCCAGGGCGAAGTAGAGGCTTCCGGCGGCGAGCACGACGACCGCCGCGGTCGCCCTCCCGACCGCCTTGCGGATCCGCAGCCGGCGGACCCGCGTCGCTCGAACCGAAGCCATCCCTCCTCCTCATCGAGGAAGGCTCCGGGGGGAAGCACCGGCGGGGCCGGACCGAAGCCTCCGAGCGCAGGAGCCCGCACGCTACCAGACTCTCAACCCTCAATGCAAACTTGAAAGCGAACGGCCGTTCGGGCCCCCCCCCGGGCGGGCTCAGGGCAGGCCGGGAAAGGCCGCCCGGGCGTTCTCGGCCGTCGCCCGGACCACGGCGTCGGGCTCCTCGCCCCGCGCCCGGGCGACCCCCTTGACGACGAGGCCCACGTTGGCCGGCGCGTTGTCGCGGCCCCGGAGGGGCTGGGGGGCGAGGAAGGGGCTGTCGGTCTCGACCAGCAGCCGCTCCGGGGGGACTGCCGCGGCGGCCTCCCGCAGGTGGGTGCTCCCGGGATAGGTCAGGTTCCCGGCGAAGGAGACGAAGTAGCCACGGGCCGCCGCCTCCCTGGCCAGGGCGGCGTCGCCGGAGAAGCAGTGGAGGACGACCCCCGCCGGCGAACCCTCGTCCAGCAGTCGAAGGGCCTCGGGCCAGGCCTCCCGGACGTGGACGACGAGGGGCTTGCCCGCCTCCCGCGACAGGGCGATGTGGGCCCGGAAGGACCGCTCCTGGTCCTGCCTCGGCGAGCCCATCCGGTACAGGTCGAGCCCCGTCTCCCCGACGGCCACGACCAGCGGGTTCTCCAGGAGCTCCTCGATCTCCGCGGTGGCCCGGGCGTCGAGGTCGGCGGCGGTGTGGGGGTGCATGCCGGCGGTGGCGACCACTCCGGGCAGGGCCTCGGCCAGCTCGAGGGAGCGGCGGCTGGTGGCGGGGTCGATGCCGACGCAGACCAGGGCGGCCACCCCCGCCGCCCGGGCCCTCTGGACGGCCCGGCCCGGGTCCTCCCCCAGCAGGAACAGGTGGCAGTGGGAGTCCACCGCGCCCTGCACCGCCCGTTCAGGGTTCGCCCCGCCCACGCCCCGCCAAGGATAGCCGCCCTCGACCTCCGCTCGATGGGCGACGGGCCCGCTCCGGCCGCGGGCACGGGGCCGACGGTGCCGGCTTTCACCGGCACTTGAGGACCGGGGTCGCACGTGAAACGCCCCGCCGGCGACCCTCACGTCGGAGTCGAGGGCCCGGCTCGACCGGGCCGGGGACCGTCCCAGGGGGGCCGGCGGGGAGGCGCACGGCAGGAGCCCCCGGCGGGCTCACCCCTCCAGCCGGGGGAACCCGGACAGCGACCGCTGGAGTTCGGCAACGAACGAGGCAGCCCCCGGCGGGGCTCACCCCTCCAGCCGGGGGAACAGGGGCGCGCCCCGGACGGTCCGGGTCCCCGGCTGGAGCCCCCCCCAGGCGGCCGCCCGGGGCCGCCGCTGGGCCGCC
>CAYVCH010000096.1:0-9120 GCA_964449755.1 uncultured Actinomycetes bacterium | reverse complement strand
CCCGCCGTGAGCTCGGTGAAGTTGTCGGCCGCCTCCCGGACCAGGAACAGCAGGGCCAGGGTGATCATGGTCGGAGCCACCGCCCCGGCCCGGGTGCCGGACCGGATCAGGCCCAGGCCCACGAAGAAGGCCACCACCAGCACGAGGGCGAGGGCCACCCCGGTGGCGGCCAGGGGGTGGAGGTGCACGTCGGCCAGGCCGAAGGGGGCCTCCGGGATGATCACGTGCTTGACCATGGGGTCGATGGCGAGGACAGCGACGGCGTAGCCGGCGATGGCGGCGAAGCCCATGTGGCCGAAGGAGAGGATGCCGGTGTTGCCGATGTAGACCTGGAGGCCCAGGACCATGATGGCGTTCACCAGCATCTGGCTCACCAGCGACTCCCGGGCGGAGCCCCCGACGGAGGCGTAGGCGAGGCCCCCTCCCACGAGGAGGGCGAACAGGGCCGCCGCCCCCGCCGAGGGGAGGAGGAACCGGTCGACCACCTCCCGTCGCATGCTCACACCCGCTCGGCCCGGCGGACGGTCACGAAGCCCTGGGGGCGGACCACGAACAGCAGGGCCAGCAGGACGAACACGAAGGCCTCGGTGAGCCCCGAGATGTCCGTGGGCAGCCACCCGCGCAGGAAGACCTCGACCAGGCCGAGGGCGAGGCCGCCCAGGACCGCGCCCCCCAGGCTCCCCAGGCCGCCCACGATGGCCGCGATCACCCCGAACAGCAGCGGCGTGAGGCCGGCCGAGGGCTCCGCCGTGCCGGTGCGCATGAGCCAGAAGACCCCCGCCACCCCGGCCAGCACGCCGGAGAGGGCGAAGGCACCCCGGATCACCCGGTTGGACTGCACGCCCATGAGGCGGGCGGCGTCGAAGTCCAGGGCGGCGGCGCGGAGGGCGATGCCGAAGAGGGTCTTCCGCAGCACCCAGCCGGTGGCCGCCAGGGTCACCAGGGTGGCGGCCACCGTGGCCAGGTCCACCACCTCCAGCGAGATGTCGCCCACCCGCACCGTGTTGAAGACCCACCCCGGCCTGGCGAAGTTGAGGGGCTTCGGCGACACGTACATGAGGAAGAAGGCGGCCACCACGAAGTGGACGCCGAAGGAGGTGAGCAGCATCGTGAACTCGCTCGCCCCCCGGACCCACCGGAAGGCCAGGAACTCGATGGCCACGGCGGTCAGGACCGAGGTGACGATGACGACCGGGGCGATCACCTCCCAGCCGGCGCCGGCGGTGGCCAGGGCGTAGGCCGCGTAGGCCGAGACCGTGATCAGCTCGCCGTGGGCGAAGTTGACGAGGTGCATGACGCCGAAGATGAGGGCGAGGCCCAGGGCGAGGAGGGCGAAGATGCTGCCCTGCCCCAGGCCGTCCACGAGCTGCTGGACCAGCTCCCTCACGCCTCGGCCCCCAGGTACACCTCAAACAGGTCCCGCCGGGCGAGGAGGTCGCGGCCGGTGCCTTCGCCCACGACGCTGCCCGTCCGCAGCACGTAGGCGCGGTCGGCCACCTCGAGCAGCCGCCGGGCGTTCTGCTCCACCACGAGGAGCGTGCAGCCCTGGCCCCGGAGGCCGGCCACCAGCTCGAAGACCAGGTCCACCAGGGCCGGCGCGAGGCCCAGGGTGGGCTCGTCCATGAGGAGCAGCCGGGGACCGCTCACCAGGGCCCGCGCGATGGCGAGCTGCTGGGCCTCCCCCCCGGAGAGGTAGCCGGCCGGGACGTCCCACCGTTGCCGGAGCACCGGGAACAGCTCCCCCACCTCCTCCAGGCGCCGCCGCCGATCAGCCCCGGACTGGGTCACCCCCGCCACCAGCAGGTTCTCGGCCACCGTGAGGTCGGCAAAGAGCCGCCGGCGCTCGGGCACCAGGGCCACCCCCCGACGGAGCATGCGGTCGGGGGGGAGGCCCGTCACGTCCCGGCCGTCCAGGAACACCCGTCCCGCCGCGGGTCGGAGCAGGCCGACCACGCTGTTCAGCAGGGTGCTCTTGCCGGCGCCGTTGGGGCCGATGACGCCCACGATCTCCCCGGCCTGCACGACGAGGGAGGCGTCCCGCAGGGCGGTGATGGAGCCGTAGCGGGCGGTCAGGCCCTGGACGGAGAGCATGCCCGGCGGCTCACGAGGGCTGCACGGTCTCGGCCAGGGTCACCTCGCCCCCCACCACCTGCTCGATGTACAGGGGCTTCTTGGGGACGCCGTTGGTCCCCGCGTAGCTCACGGTCCCGGTGATCACCTGCACCCCCTCGGCCGACTTCAGGGCCTCGCCGATGGCCAGGGGGTCGAGCTGGAGCCCCGAGCGCACGAAGGCGTCGGCCACGATGATCACGGCGTTGGCGGCCAGGGCCCCGAAGGACACGGTCTCCAAGGGCCGGCCCTTCTCGGCCTCGAACTTGTCCAGGAAGGCCTTCATGGGGCTGCCCTCGGAGGGGAAGGCGTGGGTCGTGAAGTAGATCCCCTCGGCGTCCTTCCCGAGATCCCACACCCGGGTGGCGTCGGCGGCGTCGGTCACGATCACCTGGGGCTCCAGCCCTGCCCCGCGCAGCTGCGGGATGAGGGTGCCGAGCTGTGGCGTGATCATGGCCGTGTACAGCACGTCCGGAGGCTCGGGAAGGTTCGCCACCTTGTTCACCTGGGTCGAGAAGTCGGTGTCCTCCAGGGAGAAGGTGTAGTCGGCGAGGAGGGTCCCGCCGTTCTCCTGGAAGACCCTGCCGAAGACCTCGGGGTTGTAGCCGAAGTAGGGACCGGGGATGCTGAAGGTGACCGCCGTCTCGAACCCCTGGCGACGGGCGAACAGGGCGGCCTCGGTGGCCTGGCGCGTGTCGTCGAAGGTCACGAGGAACGACAGCTGCTCCGCGTTGGGCAGGGTGGGCTCGGTCGAGGACACGAACAGCACCGGCACCTGGCCCCCCACCACCTGGAGCAGGGGCAGCCCGAAGTCGGCGAAGGGCGGCCCCAGGATGGCGTGGACGCCCGCGTCGAGAAGGTCCCTGGCCGCCCGCTGGGTCACCTCGGGGTCGCCCTGGATGTCCTGGACCACCACCTCCACGGGGTGGCCCTCCACGCCGCCCGCGCAGTTGATGAGCTCCGCCATGAACTCGGCGGCCTCGGTCCCCGGCTCGTCGGCGAACCCGCCCAGCTCGGAGAGGTCAGCGGCGTAGCCCACCTTGAGCGGCTCCCCCTTGGGCGCCGGCTGGCAGGCGCCCAGGTCCACCGCCAGCCACTTCTCGACGGGGAGATTGGCGGTGCCGCCCACCGCCCCCGTCGGCTGGGGCGTCCCCACGGGGGCCTCCTCCGCCCGGGCGCAGGCGACGAGCACCAGCCCCGCCAGCGCCGCCACGGCCAACCACCGTTGCTTCCGCATGGCCCACCTCCCCCATGATCGAGCCGTCCGGCCGGTCGGTCAGCTAAGGATGACGATACCGGCCCCGCCGGTCAATCCACCAGCAGTCTCCTATGCGTGATGCAGTTGCATCAACGCCGGTGGGGCGTTCGCCCGCATCGGCTATCCTTCGGCGGCGAGCCCCGGGAGGAGGCGATGGAGCGGAGGCGAACCCGTCTGCGGCTGCTCTACGCCGACCTGCACGGGCTGGAGCGGGGGAAGTACCTGGCGGGGGACTGGTCCGAGGCGACCGCCGGCTTCTGCGTGGCCGTGTACGGGCTCACCCTGGACAAGGAGATCCTGTCCCTCCCCGGCCTGCCCTACGACGCCGGCTTCCCCGACATGGAGGCCCACCTGGACCCGGGCACCGTGCGGCCGGGCTGGGAGCCGGACACCCAGGTCGGGATCGCCACCACCGCCTTCGGCGGCGAGGCCCCCGCCGTCGACCCCCGCCGCGTGCTGCAGAGGGCGGTGGAGCCCTGGCAGGCCGCGGGCCTCGCCCCCCAGCTGGCCTGCGAGCTCGAGTTCTACCTCCTGGAGCCGGACGGCGAGGGCGGCTGGCGCTCCCTGGACGCCCCCGGCGCCCGGGTGTACGGCACGGGCATGGCCGTGGACCCCCTCGGGGTGGTGGACGAGGTCGTGCGGGCTGCGGAGGCTTCGGGGTTCGAGATCGAGGCCTGGGGCGGGGAGTTCGACACCGCCCAGTTCGAGGTGAACCTGCGCTACCGGGACGCCGTCCCCGCCTGCGACGACGGCTTCCTGTTCCGGGTCCTCACCCGGGAGGTGGCCGCCCGACGGGGCTACCGGGCCACCTTCCTGGGCCGACCCTTCCCCGACCGCAGCGGCTGCGGGCTCCACGTGAACCTGAGCTTCCGCCGGGAGGACGGGACCAACGCCCTGGAGGACCCGGCCGCCCCCGACGGCCTGTCCCGCCTGGCCCGCCAGTGCATCGCCGGGATGCTCGCCCACCACCTCGGCCTCGCCGCCATCTGCGCGCCCCACGTGAACGCCTACCGTCGGCTCCAGCCGGAGATGTTCAACGGCTACTGGGCCACCTGGGGCCACGACGACCGGACCGTGGGGATCCGGGTCCCCCCGGCCCGGGGGGCCCGGACCCGCCTGGAGCACCGCATGGCCGATGCCGCCGCCAACCCCTACCTGGTGGCCGCCGCCCTCCTCCACGCCGCCCGCCTGGGGGTCGAGCACGACCTCGAGCCCCCCGAGCCGCAGGCCCCGGGCGCGCCCCCCGCCACCGACGTCCACGTGCCGGACAGCCTGGCCGAGGCCCTGGACCGGTTCGAGGAGGACGTCGAGCTGCGGCGGGCCCTGGGGGAGGAGGTGTCCTCGGCCTTCCTCACCCTGAAGCGGGCCGAGTGGGAGCGCTACGCGAAGGCCGTGGAGGACCCGGCGACGGCCGAGGTCACGCCCTGGGAGCTCGCCTACTACCTCCCCTACTTCTGACCCTCCCCCGGGCCGCCGGGGGTCGCCACGACCCTACCTACCGGGGACGGACCTCCTCGAAGCCGGTGACGAGCGTGCCCGGCCGCTGGCCCTTCAGCACGTCGAGCTCCACGCCGGACCCGTCGGCGAAGGAGACCGAGAGCTGATCGACGGCGAGCCTCTTGCGGACGGAGAACCCCGAGATCCGGCCGAGGTCGTACTCGGCGAGCTGCCCCTCGAGGTCCTTGATGCCGGGGTTGCTGTCGAAGACCAGGAGGCGGCGGTCGGTGAGGACGAGGGCGAAGCTCCCGTCGCGTGGCCAGCTCCCCGACTCGCCGGCGCCGCTCGCACGCTGTCGCCGCCTGGATCGGGGTGGCTGCGCGAAGCACACGGCGACGACGCGTTCCCCCGGCGCGACCTTGTCCGACTGGTGCTCGGCGAACATGGCAACCAGGTCCACGAGCCCATCCCCCCTTCCCCCGCGCCGGCCCGGCCACTGTAGCCCCCGGGCGCCCGCCCGGCAACCGCCCGCCGCTTCGCCGGCGTGACCGTCGCCAGCCAGTCCCCAGCGACCACCGCCAGGGCGCCCGCCGCGGGCGGCCGGCGCGAGCACCGCGACGCGGGCCCCGGACCTACCCGTCCTCGGGAATCACCGCCACCCCGAGGAGCTCCACCTTGAGCTCCGGGTCGAACAGCCCCTTGACCTCGACGAGGACCATGGCCGGGTAGTGGCGGCCGAGGTGGCGGCGGTAGGCCTCGCCCAGCTCCCGCAGGGAGGCCCGGTAGGTCTCGGCGTCGGTGGTGAAGATCTGCAGGGACACCAGGTGCTCGGGGCGCCCGCCCGCCGCCCGGAGGGCCTCCGCCACCCCGGCGCAGGCCCGGTCGAACTGCTCGACCAGGGTCTCGCCCACGACCCGCCCCTCGGCGTCCAGGGCCGCCTGGCCCCCCAGGTAGACGGTGCGCCCCGGGGAGGGGACCACCACGTGGGAGTAGCCCACGGGCGGGGCCAGGCCCTCGGGGTTGATCAGCGCGTGCGGGCTCTCCGCCATCTCTCCTCCTCCCTCGTTCCGCCCGTGGCAGAGCCTACGTGGTCCCGGTCGTGGGCGGGCCGGTCCGGAGCAGCCCGAGGATGCCGCCGGCGGCCAGGACCTCCTGCATCTCCCGGGGCAGGGCCTCCCCCCGGAGGGCGGCCCGGGTCCGCAGGTTGCGAAGGACCCCCACCCCCAGGTCCACCTCGACCTCGTCGCCGGGGCCCACCGTCTCCCGGACGCCGGGGCAGGGCAGGACCGGCAGCCCGATGGCCACGGCGTTGCGCAGGAACAGCCGGGCGAAGGACTCGGCCACCACGCAGCCGACGCCCAGGGCCTTCAGGGCCTGGGGGGCCGTCTCCCGGCTCGAGCCGCACCCGAAGTTCCGCCCGGCCACCACCACGTCGCCCGGGCGGACCTCCCGGGCGAACCGGGGGTCCACCGCCTCCAGGGTGTGGAGCTTGCGCTCCTCCAAGGGGTCCACCGCGTAGGCCCCGGGGGCCAGGAGGTCGGTGCTCACGTCGTCCCCGAAGACCCAGGCCCGCCCCCGGACGACCCCCATCGGGCCGCTCACCACCGGCCTCCGGCCACGGCCGAGGCGACCTCCCGGGGGTCCGTGATCCGTCCCGCCACCGCCGAGGCCGCCACCGTGGGCGGCGAGGCGAGGTAGATCTCCGCCTCGGGGCTCCCCATCCGCCCGACGAAGTTCCGGTTGTGGCTGCCGATGCAGCGCTCACCGGGGGCGAGGAGGCCGCCGTGGCCCCCGAAGCAGGGCCCGCACCCCGGCGGGAGCACCGTCGCCCCGGCCTCCACCAGGGTGGCCAGCACCCCGCTGCGGGCCGCCGCCTCGTAGACCGACCGGGAGGCGGGGGCGACCAGGAGGCGCACCCCCCTGGCCACCCGCCGGCCCCGGAGGATCCCTGCGGCCTGTTCCAGGTCCTCCAGGCGGCCGTTGGTGCAGGAACCCAGGAAGGCCTGGTGGACCTGGAGCCCCTCCACCTCACCCACGGGCCGCACGCGGTCCACGGCGTGGGGGAGGGCCACCTGGGGCTCCAGGGCCGACAGGTCCACCTCGTGGACGGCCAGGTAGCGGGCGTCGGGGTCGGGGGCGAAGGGCTCGGCCCGGACTCCCCGGGCGGCCAGGTAGTCCACGGTCACCGGGTCGGCGGGGAAGATCCCGAACTTGGCACCCAGCTCGACGGCCATGTTGCACATCGTGAGCCGCCCCCCCATGTCGACCCCGGCCGCGGCCGGCCCCCCGAACTCCAGGGAGCGGTACTGGGCCCCGTCGGCGCCGAGGCGCCCTGCCAGGTGGAGGATGGCGTCCTTCCAGGTCACCGGGGGCGAGAGCGACCCGGAAAGGTCCACCCGGATGGTCTCCGGGACCCGGAACCACAGGCGCCCGGTGGCAAGGACATACGCCATCTCGGAGGTCCCGATGCCGGTGCCGGCCGCCCCCAGGGCGCCATGGGTGGTGGTGTGGGAGTCGGTGCCCACCACGAGCATCCCGGGCCGTACGAGCCCCGCCTCGGGCAGGACCTGGTGGCAGATCCCGGCGCCGACGTCGAAGAAGCGGCCGATGCCCAGCTCGGCCACGTGCTCGCGGATCCGCTGGTGGACCTGGGCGGCGGCGCCCGTCGGCGCCGGCACCAGGTGGTCGATGACCACCGCCACCCGCTCGGGGTCCCACACGGCGTTCCGGCCCACCTCGCGCAGGGTGTCGAAGACGGGCACGGCGAAGATGTCGTGGACGAGGGCGAGGTCCACGGCGGCCACGACGAACTCGCCGGCGGCGACCCGGTCCCGCCCGGCCGCCCGGGCCAGGACCCCCTCGGCCATGGTCATGCCCACCGCTCGCCCCCCGGGCCCTGGCGGCCGCTCAGGCCGAGCCCAGGCTCCGGCCCCCGCACACGTACAGGACCTGCCCGGTCACGTAGGAGGACTCGTCGGCGGCGAAGAACAGCACCGCGTTGGCGATGTCGGCTGGGGTCGCGATCCGCCCCAGGGGGACCGTGGAGAGCAGCCGCTCCTGGATCTCCTCCTTGAGCCCCCGGAACAGGGGGGTGTCCACCAGGGCCGGCGCGACGCAGTTCACGGTGATCTGGAACTTGGCCAGCTCCAGGGCCAGGGTCCGGGTCAGGCTCACCACGCCGCCCTTGGACGCGGCGTAGTTCACCTGCCCCGGGTTGCCCAGCCAGGCCCGGGAGGAGATGTTCACGATCCGGCCGTGCCTCTGGTCCATCATGTGGGGCACGGCCGCCCGGCAGGTGAGGAACTGGGACTTCAGGTTCACCCGAAGCACCTCGTCCCACTCCTCCTCGCTCATCTTCGTGAGGTAGCGGTCCCGGGCGATGCCGGCGTTGTTCACCAGGATGTCGACCCGTCCGAAGGCCTCCAGGGTCGCCTGCACCAGCGCCTCGGCCCCCTCGGCCCGACCGACGTCGGCGACGGCCGCCACGGCTTCCACCCCGGAGGAGGCGAGGTCCGCAGCCACGGCCTCCGCCCGCTCGGCGGCCACGTCGTTCACCACGACCCTGGCCCCCGCCGCCCCCAGGGCTCGGGCGATCCCCTCCCCGATGCCCTGGCCGGCGCCGGTGACCATGGCCACCCGGTCCTTCACGGTCATCGTCGCTCGCTCCTTCCTTCCCTCACCGCCCCACGAACTGGGGCTCCCGCTTCTCCACGAAGGCCCGGATGCCCTCCTTCCGGTCCTCGCTGTGCCGGAGCACCGCGTGGAGGGCCGTCTCCAGGGCCAGCCCGGCGGCCAGGTCCACGTCGAGGGCCCGGTTCACCGCGGCCTTGATGTGCTTGATGGCGAGGGGGGCCCGGGCGGCGATGGCGCCGGCGAGGCCCAGGGTCTCCTGCAGGAGGGACTCCCGGGGGACCACCCGGTTCACCAGGCCGATGCGGAGGGCCTCGGCCGCGTCGATGCGCTCGCCCAGGAACATCAGCTCCTTGGCCCGGGCGGGACCGAGGAGCCGGGTGGCCCGCTGGGTGCCCCCCGCCCCCGGCATGCTGCCGACCTTGGCCTCGGGGAAGCCGAACTGGGAGCCCTCGGCGGCCACCCGCAGGTCGCACGCGAGGGCGAGCTCCAGGCCACCGCCCAGGCAGTAGCCGTGGATGGCGGCGACCACCGCCTTGGGGAGCCCCTCCAGGCGCCCGAAGACCCGCTTCACCCGAAGGCCCAGGGGGTCCTCGGTGACCCCCGTCGTGTCCTCCTGGGCCCGGCCCTTGAGGTCGGCCCCCACGCAGAAGGCCTTCTCCCCGGCGGCCGCCAGGACCAGGGCC
>CAYVCH010000095.1:0-9147 GCA_964449755.1 uncultured Actinomycetes bacterium | reverse complement strand
CTGCTCGTTGCCGCTGGTCACGGGGCCCTTGCCGATGACCCTGGGGTAACTTCCGCCTAGCCGATGAGGGTGCGGATCTGCCGGATGGCCACGGTGATGGGGGCGAGGTCGCTCACGCCCTCCATGGCCAGGGCCCGCAGGAACCGCTCCAGCCGCCGGTAGCTGTCGGCCCGGCGGGACAGGTAGGCCTCCAGGGCGGCGTCCGGGTCGCGCCCCGTTCCCTCCGCCAGGACCCGCTGGGTCAGCAGCCGCCGCACGAGGAGCAGCTCGTCCTCCAAGGCCTGCAGGGCCCAGCGGTGCCACCGGGAGGCTGCCGGCAGCCGCTCGAGCTGGCTCTGGAGCCACCCCAGGTTGACGGCCTCCCCCACCAGGAAGAAGGCCCTGGCCACCTCCTCGACGGGGCGGCCACTGTCCTCGGCCACCTCCACCACGTCCGGTCCGTGGACCAGCTCGGGCTGGAAGGCGTGCCGCCTGGCCACCTCCTCCGGGACCCCCCGCTCCACCAGCCGGCGCACCTGCCGCTCCCGCTCCCGCCGCCAGGCCTCGCGCCCCACCGCCGGGAGGGCCTCGGACAGCCGGGCGAAGGGCTCCCGGAAGCGGGCGATGACCCCGCCCATGTCGCCGTGGGCCCGGGCCAGGAACCAGCGGGACGTGACCTCGACGAGCCGGTCGACGGAGGCCATGAGCTCCCCGACCAGGGCCGGCTCCACGGTCCCGACGAGGGCCTCCACGGCCTCCCACCGGGAGACGGCCCCGGTCACGTCCCGGGCGATGCGGTAGGCCCGCACGACGTCGGCGGGCTCGGCGCCGGTCTCGCTCACCGTCCGGGACACGAACGTGATGCCCATGGAGTTCACGATGTCGTTGGCCTCCACCGTGGCGACCAGCTCCCGGCGCAGGGGGTGCTCGGCGACCAGGTCCCCGAAGCGCGCCACCACGGCCGGGGGGAAGTAGCCCCGCAGGTCCAGCTCGAGGTAGGGCTCGTCGGGCAGGGCCGAGCGGAGCAGGGCGGCGGACAGGCTCCGCTTGGCGTAGGCGAGGAGGACGGCGAGCTCCGGGCGGGTGAGGCCGCGGCCGGCGCGGCGCCGCTCCGCCATCTCGTCGGTGGAGGGCAGCGCCCACAGGGATCGCTCGAGGACGCCCTCCCGCTCCAGGGCCTGCATGAGGTCCTCGTAGGCCTCCACGCGCCCGGGGGACTGCTCCGCCTCCTGGGCCAGGATCTGGGCCTGCAGGAAGTTGTCGTAGAGGACGTGGCGGACCACGTCCGCCTCCACCTCGTGGAGCAGGCGGTTGCGCTCCTGCGGGTCGACGAGGCCCCGCTGCGTCGCCAGGCCCAGGAGGATCTTCAGGTTGACCTCGTGGTCGGAGCACTCCACGCCGGCCGAGTTGTCGATGAAGTCGGCGTTGATCCGGCCTCCCCGCAGGGCGAACTCCACCCGGGCCCGCTGGGTGAAGCCCAGGTTCCCGCCCTCCGCCACCACCCGGCACCGCAGCTCGCTCGCGTCGACCCGCACGCCGTCGTTGGCCCGGTCGCCCACGTCCGCGTGGCGCTCGGTGGAGGCCTTCACGAAGGTGCCGACGCCGCCGTTCCACAGCAGGTCCACGGGGGCCCGGAGGATGGCCCGGATGACCTCGTCCGGGGTGAGGGCCTCGGCCTCGACCCCGAGGGCCCCCCGCGCCTCGGGGGACAGGGGGATCCGCTTCGCCGTCCTCGGCCACACGCCCCCGCCGGCGGAGATCCGGGAGCGGTCGTAGTCGTCCCAGGAGGAGCCGGGCAGCTGGAACAGCCGCCGGCGCTCGGCGTAGCCGGCGGCGGGGACGGGGTTGGGGTCGATGAAGATGTGCCGGTGGTCGAAGGCCGCCACCAGGCAGATCTGGTCGGAGAGCAGCATGCCGTTGCCGAAGACGTCGCCCGACATGTCACCGATGCCAACCACCGTGATGGGCTCGTTGTCGGGGTCGGTGCCCATCTCGCGGAAGTGGCGCTTCACCGACTCCCAGGCGCCCCGGGCGGTGATGCCGAGCTTCTTGTGGTCGTAGCCCGTGGACCCGCCGGAGGCGAAGGCGTCCCCCAGCCAGAACCCGTGCTCGCCGGCCACCGCGTTGGCCGTGTCCGACAGGTCGGCGGTGCCCCGGTCCGCAGCCACCACCAGGTAGGGGTCGTCCTCGTCGTGGACGCGGACGTCCCTGGGGTGGACCACCTTGCCGTCCACCAGGTTGTCGGTGACGTCCAGCAGCCCCCGGACGAACGTGACGTACTGGCGGCGCACCTCCTCCCGCAGCTCCCCCGGGTCCTCCGGCGCCCGCTTCACGACGAAGCCCCCCTTGGCACCCGTCGGGACGATGACCGCGTTCTTCACCACCTGGGCCTTGAGGAGGTCCAGGACCTCGGTCCGGAAGTCCTGCCGCCGCTCGGACCAGCGGATGCCGCCCCGGGCCACCCTGCCGGCCCGCAGGTGGATCCCCTCCATCTCCGGGCTGTAGACGTAGATCTCGTACAGGGGAACGGGGGACGGCATCTCCGGCACGGCGGCCGACCGGAACTTGATCGCGAGGCAGGGCCGGTCGGCCTGGTAGGCGTTGGTGCGGACCGCCGCCTGGACCAGGCCCAGGTGGTTGCGGAGGATGCGGTCCTGCTCCAGGGAGGCCACCGCGTCGAGGTCGGCCAGCAGCTCCTCCCGCAGGGCCCGGGCGGCCCCGGGGTCCCAGGGGAGGGCGGGGTCGAACTTCAGCTCGAACAGCCGGACGAGCTTGGCCGCGATGTGGGGGTGGGCGGCGAAGGCGTCGTTCTTGTACTCGGCGGTGAACCCGGCGCTCACCCGGTGGTGGTACTTGCGGAAGGCCCGGAGGATGTGGACCTGCCGGTGGGAGAGGCCGGAGAGCACGACCAGCCGGTTCAGGGAGTCGGACTCCACCTCCCCCCGCCAGACGGCGGCGATGCAGTCGGCGACCCGGTCGAAGGCCCCCGGATCCATGGGCCGCCCGTCGGGGCCCAGGACGCCGAAGTCGTGGAGGAACCACTCGCCGTCCTCGGCGGCGATGGGCGTGGGGACCTCCTCCACGACCTTCAGGCCGAGGTGCTCGAGGATGGGCGCGAACTCGAACAGGCGGACCTTGCTCCCGCTGCGGTACACCCGTACCCGGGTGAGGGTCTCCCCGGGGCCCTCCTGGTTCACCAGGCCCACCACGAACCCCCCGTCCGCGGCGGCCAGCTCCTCGAGCCGCTGGACGTCGAAGACGGCGAGGTCCGGGGGGGTGGCCGACCGATAGGTGTCCGGGAACCGGTGGGCCCACCGGTCGAAGAGCCGGTACCCCTGGTCCTCCCCGGCGACCGTGACGAGGGCATCGCGGAGCCGGTCCTCCCAGCGGCTGACCACCTCCCGCACCTCCCGCTCCAGCTCCTCCGGGGAGACCGGGGGGACGCGCCCGTCCACCCGCACGTTGAAGTGGAGCTGCGCCAGCCGCCCCTCCCCCAGGGAGAGGTCGAAGTCCGCCCGGGTGCCGCCGAAGCGGCGGAGGAACAGCTCCTCCAGCTTCGGCCGCAGCTCCGCCGTGTACCGGTCCCGGGGCAGGGCCACGAGGAGCGAGACGCTCTGCCCGTAGAGGTCGGGGCGGACGAAGAGGCGCACCCCCTGCTGCTCCTCGAGGTGCAGCAGCCCCATGACGGCCCGGCGCAGCTCCTCGGTGGAGGCGGCGAACAGCTCGTCCCGGGGGAAGCTCTCGAAGATCGCCACCACGGCCTTGTGGTCGTGGGAGCCCTCGATCAGGTCCTCCTCCTCCACGATCCGCTTGAGCTTGCGGGCCAGCAGGGGGGTGCGGCTGGCCGGCTCGGTGTAGGCCTTCCGGGTGAACAGCCCGACCATCCGCGCCTCGCCGACGATGCGCCCCTCCGGCGAGACCCGGCGCACCCCGATGTAGTCCATGCGTTCCCGCCGGTGCACCGTGGAGGGGCGGTTGGTCTTCGAGTAGATGAGCAGGTCCCCGCCCTCGATGCGGGCCCGGAGGCTGGGCTCGATCCGCGCCAGCGGCACGGGCTTCTCGTAGCTCGACCAACCCGGCTTGGAGAGGATCCCGAGCCCCGAACCGGGGGCCACCACCAGGGCTCGCCCCTCGGGGGTGTCCACGATGTCGTACTCCCGGTAGCCGAGGAAGACGAAGTTGTCCTCCAGCAGCCACCGGAGGAAGGCCACGGCCTCCTCCACCTCCTCGGCCGGGTAGAGCACGCGGCCCGCCCGGGCCACGTCGACCATCCTTCCCACCCGGTCCCGCATGGCGGGGAAGTCCCGGACCGCCAGGCGCACGTCGAGGAGGATCTGCCGGAGGGCGCCGGCCAGGGCCTCCAGCTCCTGGTCGGCGAGGCGGGGGTCGACCTCGAAGTGCATCACCGACTCCCGGTGCCGGGCCTCCCGGGCGTGGGTGACGCGAACGATGCGGCCGTCGGGTCCCCGCTCGATCCCCATGACCGGGTGGACCATCCGCCGCACCCGCAGCCCCCGGGCCCGCAGCTCCTCCTCCACCGAGTCCACCAGGAAGGGCGCGTCGGGGGTGTTGGCCTCGACCACCGAGCCCGGCGCCTGGTAGCCGTGCTCGGCGCGGGTCGGGTTGAGGGCCCGGACCGCGACGTCCTCGCCGCCCCGGCCGTCGGCCAGCCGGAAGGCCCCCAGGACCTCGCGGGACAGCTCGTCGGGGGTCTGCTCGGCCAGGACCTCGGGGGGGAGCCGGCGCAGGTACGCGCGGGCGAAGTCCCGGATGACGCCCGCCCGGTCGGGCAGGGAGGCGCCCACCCGCTCGAGCAGGGCCTCGAGCACCGCGCCCTCCGGCGGACCCTCCTCCCGCCTGGCCCTCACGGGGCCATCCTACCGGCGGGGCGGCCGGACCCTGCGGCGTCCCGCGGAACGAGGGTCGGTGGGCCTCCCGGACCGGGGCCCCTCGCCCCCCCCGTGGACCCCTGGACACGCGCCTACGATTCCGTCAGCCTTCGTCCCCGAAGGGAGGGACCATGGAACTCTCGGATCGGGAGGCGTGGACCGTCGTGCACGGCCTGCTCCTGGGGACCATCTTCCTCCTCGCCTTCGCCGGGGGACTGGCGGGCCTCTGGAGCCTCCGGCCGGGATTCGTCACCGCGGCGGGGATCCGCGAGCGCATGCGACGCCTGTACGTCGGCACCTGGCTCATGGCCGCCGTGGCCTGGGCCACGGTGATCACCGGCACGTGGATCGTCTACCCCTGGTACCGGGCCACCCTCGCGCCGGTGGGGGAGCAGGAGTTCGCCGGCTGTGCCGGGGCGGTGCTGCCCGGGCCGACCTGCTCGCCCCGGGACTTCCTGCTCTCGAACGCCTCGGGCAGCACGGCCCGGTGGCACGAGTTCGGGATGGAGTGGAAGGAGCACATCGGGTGGGCGGCCCCCATCCTGGCCACCGCCACCGCCTTCATCGTCGCCTACTACGGCCCGAGGCTCGTCGCCCGGCCCTGGCTGCGGGCGGTGACCATCGTGATGTTCGTCGGGGCCTTCGGGGCCGCCGTGGTGGGAGGCGCCTTCGGCGCGTTCCTGAACAAGGTCGCCCCCATCACCTGACCCGGAGGAGGGACGCGATGGAGACGCGCACACACCGCGACGTGCGGGAGCGGGTGCCGGAGCTGGAGGAGCTCCACCTGCCCGAGCGGCCCGACGGCCCCGGCGCCGCGGCCATGGTGGCCGCGGGAGTCGGGCTGTTCGCCCTGGGCCTGCTGACCGTCCTGGCCGAGGCGTCCGGGGCCGTCCACGACGTCCTGGCGCGGCTGGACTTCGGGCTGGGCGTCGGCCCCCTGGCCGGGAAGACCACCCTGGCCGTGGCGGCCTGGATCCTGGCCTGGGTGGTCCTGGGGATCGCCTGGGGCGGGCGGGACGTGAACCTCAAGGCTGCCTTCGTGGTCGGCCTCACCCTCGGCGTGCTCGGAGCGCTGGGGACGTTCCCGCCCGTCTTCCTGTCCTTCGCGGCCGAGTGAGCCCGGGCCCGGACCACGGGCGGCCGGGGCAGGCCGCTGCCGCCGCCCGCGCTCACCGGCTGGCCGCCCGGGCGACGGGGGCCGGGGTGGGCCTGGTGGCCCTCATGCTCACCTGGCTGGTGGGCAGCCGGCTGGTGGCCCTGGTCTGGCCCCCGCCGCTCGGCCCCACGGCGGCCCTCGTGGCGGCCCAGGTCGTGGGGCTGGGCACGGGGGTCGCCGTCGGGGCCCGTCTGGCCAGGGGCCTCAGGAGACCGGAGTAGCGCTGCCCCCGGCCGCCTCGGCCTCGCCGGCCTCGGCGATCCGCCGCTCCAGGTCAGCGATCTCGGCCACCAGGCGGTCCGCCTCCTGGCCCGCCGCCGCGCCGCCGCTGCGCTCGCGGTAGACCAGGTATCCCAGCTCCTTGGCCCGGTCGTCGGCCTTCCGCCGGAGCTGGGCCTGCTCCACCTTCGTCTGGAGCTGGGCGGCCCCCTTCTTGGCCTCGACGGCGGCCTTCTCCCCCGCCTTCTTGGCCTCGGCGGCGACCTTCCCGGCCGTCTCCTTGACCTTGTCCAGCAGGCCCATGCCCATCACCTCCGTCACCCCACGCTACTGCGCGCGGGGCCGGCGCGCCCACCGCGACAGCCCCGGGATGGTGAGAGCCGAGAGGCGGGGGGGAGCAGGACCTCTCGGCTCTCGTCCCGGGGGGTGCGACCCGTCCGGGAGGTCTGGATCAGCCGGCGGCCAGCCCGGTCACGCTGCCTCCAGGCGCTCCGCCCGGCCCCCTGGGACCCGGCCCTTCGGCACCGTCTCCCAGTACAGCCGGTTGACCGTCCACTTCGCGGCGTGCCACAGCCGGGACGGCCGGGGCGGCGCGGGGGGGCGCTCGTAGTCGAACCGGAGGACGGTGGCCCGTCCGCCGCCGGTCTCCAGGAAGCAGAGCACCCGCCCTCCGTAGTTGCTCCGGGGCGCCGTCCTCCGGACGAGGGAGGCGATCCGGCTCGCCACCACGGGGGCCTCGAAGTGGGCCGTGGACCCGCTCTTGGAGATGGGCAGGTTCGTGGCGTCCCCCAGGGCGAAGACCCCCTCCTGCCCCTCCACCTGCAGGGTGCAGCGGTCCGTGGGCAGCCACCCCGAGGCGTCCCCGAGGCCCGAGGCCTCCACCACCGCCTGCCCCCGGTGGGGCGGCACGAGGACCAGGAGGTCGTACTGGGCCTCCTCCCCCTCCAGGGAGGAGACGGTCCCGGCCCGGGGGTCCACGGCCTCCACGTTGAAGAAGGTCACGAGGCGAATGCCCCGATCCCGCATGATCGGCTCGACGAGGCGGGACGCGGGCCCGATGGTGACGGCCCGGTTGATGGGGGAGAGCAGGGTCAGCTCGCTCCGGTCCCGGATCCCCCGCCGGCGAAGGTGCTCCTCGAGCATCATGACGAACTCCACCGGCGCCGGGGGGCACTTGTAGGGAATGCCGGCGACGCCCACGAGGACCCGTCCGCCCCGGAAGGTCCGCAGGGCCTCCCGCAGGCGCAGGGCGTCCTCCAGGGAGTAGAACCCGTGGGCCCCCTCCGCGAGCCCCGGGACCGCCTCGGGGACCAGCCGCGCCCCGGTGGCGAACACCAGGTAGTCGTAGGGCAGCCGGCCTCCCCGGGCCAGCTCCACGACGCCGGCCGCCAGGTCCACCCGGCGGGCCTCCTCCACGGCAAGCTCGACGTCGGGCCGTAGGAGCGTGCGCGCGTCCCGGGACAGCCAGCGGCCGTTGGCCTGGCCCAGGGCCAGGTAGAGGAACCCCGGCTGGTAGACGTGCATCCCGGTACGGTCCACCACCGTCACTCGGGCCTCGCGCCCGAGGGACCTGGACAGGAGGTTCGCCACGAGGGTCCCCCCGACCCCTCCTCCGAGGACGACGACCCGGGCCGGCACGGTCTCACCTCGCCTTGCGCACGACGAAGCGGGCGAAGCCGTCCCCCTGGGCCACCTCGACGAGCTCGTGGCCGGCCTTGGCCACCCAGGCCGGGATGTCCGTCTTCGACCCCTCGTCGCTGGAGAGGACCTCGATGACGTCGCCCACGGCCCCCTCCCGGACGGCCCCGATGAGGGACATGAGGGGCCCCGGGCAGGGCATGCCCCGGGCGTCGATGGAGCGGGTCACGTCGGCCGTCGTCATCCCGCACACCTCCCGAGCGTCAGATGAAGGTCACCGGGCCGTCGGCCTCGACCAGGAAGGCCGCCACCCCCTCCTGGTCGTCCACGAGGGGGTCCAGGTCCTCCATGGACAGCCCGAGGAGCTCCATGGACTGGGAGCAGGCGTGGACCTTGACCTCCCCGATCTCCTTGGCCTGTCGCAGGACCTCGCTCCAGTGCTGGCCGGCGTGGCGCGTGACGGCCTCCCGGCCCTCGGGGCCCGCCTCCGGGGCGACCCCGTGGTCCCGGCGGATCCGGTCGGCCCGGAAGGCGTCCAGGGCCCAGTACTGGAGGAGGATGTTCACCCTGCGGCCCAGGGCCGCGGCCCCGGCGGCAAGCACGGCCGCGGCGTTCAGCCGGTCGTCGGTGCCGGAGAAGAGGACCAGCGACAGCGTCCCCTCGGACTCGCCCACGGCCATCCCCCTTCCCTCCTCACCTCCCCCCAAGCCTGTCAGAGGCGCGCCGCGGCGATGTGGGCCGCACCGCCCCCTCCGTGGGGGCCGGGCGGCCCGCCGGGCAGCAGGTCCCCCGGACGGAGGACAGCGCCGTACCCCGGATCGGGTAGCGGAAATCCGCCGACCAGGCCCTTGGCCCGGGCGGCGGGAGATGCCGACAACCTGGGTGAGCTAGCCGACGGGGGTCGTCCCGGAGGAGGGAGTGGGCACGGCGACGGATCGGGTGCAGCCGCTGGCGAGGGAGGTCCTGTTCCGCAACGTGGGCCTCCTGGTGGGGGCGGCCCTGTCCATCCTGGTGGCCTTCGCCCTCACCCGGTCGGGGCCGGCGGACGCCCCCCTGCTGACCCAGGCCGCCACCCTCACCTCCCTCACCATCCCCGCCCTGGCCCTCGTGCCGTGGGACCGCCTCCCCCCCTGGGCGCAGGTGGGCCCCGCCCTGGCCTTCGCCGCCGTGGCGGTCCTCGTCCGCCACGCCACGGGCGGCGCGGACTCGCCCTACGCGCAGCTCGTGCTCGTCCCCGTCCTGTGGCTGGCGGCCTTCGGGAGCCTG
>CAYVCH010000094.1:0-9172 GCA_964449755.1 uncultured Actinomycetes bacterium | reverse complement strand
CCCACGGCTGCCCCCCCGAGGGGAGCTACGGCGAGAAAATCAGCACGCTCCTAGCCTCGGTCCGGTGGCGCGGCCTCTCCGAGCTCCCTGAGGGCGGCCCCCAGGAAGCGGTAGGTCCACTCCTCGGCGAGCTTGCGGGTCTCGGCGAAGACCACGGGCACCCCCGGGTAGCGGACCTGGAGCCGGGCCAGGACCTCCGGCAGCCAGCCCGCCGCGACCTGCTCGACCTTGAACAGGTCCGAGTACCGCCCCTCGACCACCACGGCGGCCGCCGGGAGACTGGCCAGCTCCCCCATGACGAACCCCAGGGAGCCGTCGGAGAGGGCCCGGGCCAGGTCGGCGGCGGACTTCCGCTCGACGGCCGCCACCTGCCCGTCCTCCCCCACCCCGTAGTCCCCGACGGGGAGGACGGCCCGGGCCACCTCCACCTGCCGCCCGGCGAACCGGTAGGGATAGCGTTCCCGGGAGTCCACCAGGACCCGGAAGGAGGCCAGGCCCGAGGCCCGGCGGGCCGGGACCCGCACGCCGGGGCGGGCCGCCCGCACCACCTTCGCCGTCTGCCAGAAGATGGCCGGACGGGCCCGGACCTCCGTGAAGACGAACTGGGCCCGGTTGTTCCGGGGCCGGTCCAGGACCAGGTCGATGGCGGAGCCGCGGCGGCGGCAGAGACGGACCGGCACCTCCTCCAGCACCTCGGCGCCCTCGGGCCACTCCTCCGCCGGGTGACAGTACACCCGGGACGACCGGGGCCAGGCCTCCCGGGCCTTGAGCACGAGCCCCCCCTCGACGGGCAGCCGCAGCAGGTACGGCAGGGAGCTCCCCGGGTCGGGGTTCCTGGCGACCACGAACCGGCCCATGCCCGCCACGGTCCCATGATGCCGCAGCGGCCGGCCGGGTCAGGCAGGGCCGGTGCGGGGTCCCACCGCCCCGCCGGCCGTCTGCGACCCCGGCCGTGCCGCCGCAGGCTCGGGGATCCCGCCGGCCCCGACGACCTCCTCGGCCCGGTGGCAGGCCACCCACCGCCCCGGGAGGACCTCCCGGAGGGCCGGCGGCTCCGCCCGGCAGACCGCCACCGTCAGGGGGCAGCGGGGGTGGAAGCGGCAGCCGGGGGGCGGCGCCGCCGGGTCCGGCAGGACGCCCGGCAGGACGAGGCGCGACCGCCGCCGGGACAGCTCGATCTCGGGCACCGCCGAGCGCAGCGCCACCGTGTAGGGGTGGGCTGGCCGGGCGAGCAGCTCACCCGTGGCCCCCCGCTCGACCAGCTTCCCCAGGTACAGCACGGCCGTCTCCTCGCAGAGCTGCTCCACCACGGCCAGGTTGTGGGAGATGAGCAGGTAGGCGAGGCCCCGCTCCTCCCGGAGTCGCCCGATGAGGCGCAGGATGCGCGCCTGGACCGTGACGTCGAGGGCGCTGGTGGGCTCGTCCAGGACCAGGACCCTGGGCCCAACCGCCAGGGCCCGGGCGATGGCCACCCGCTGCCGCTGGCCCCCGGAGAGCTGGTGGGGGTAGCGCGCGGCCAGGTCCGGGGCGAGCCCCACCTCTTGCAGCAGCTCCGCCACCCGGGCCGCGACCCGATCCCGGGGGACGACCCGGTGGGCGCGGAGGGCCTCGGCCACGGCGGCCCCCACCCGCACCCGGGGGTCCAGGCTCGTGTCGGGGTCCTGGAAGACGATCTGGACGGCCCTGCGGTAGGCCCGGAGGGCCTCGCCCCGGGCGCGCAGCACGTCGCGCCCCTCCAGCCGCACCGCGCCCCCGTCCCCCGGCACCAGCCGGAGGATGGCCCGGCCCAGGGTGGTCTTGCCCGAGCCGCTCTCCCCCACGAGCCCGAGGCCGAAGGGGCCGGAGGGCAGGGCGAGGGAGACCCCGTCCACGGCCCGGACGGCCCCGAAGCGGACCCGCAGGTCCTCCACGTCGAGCAGGGGCGGGCTCCCGCCGGCCCCGGGCTTCCCGCCCCCGGGGTTCACGCCGCCCCCCGGCCGACCCGGGGGACCGAGCCCACCAGCTCCCGGGTGTAGGGGTGCCGGGGGGAGGCGAGGACCCGGGCCGCCGGACCCTCCTCGACGATCCGTCCCTCCCGCATCACGGCGATGCGGTCGCACAGCTCGGCCAGGACGGCCAGGTCGTGGCTGATGAACAGGATCCCCATCCCCCGCTCCCGCCGGAGCTTCCGGAGGATCTCCAGGATCTCCGCCTGGACCGTGACGTCCAGGGCGCTCGTCGGCTCGTCGGCGAGGAGCACCTCCGAGCGCAGGGCCAGGGCCATGGCGATGGCCACCCGCTGCGCCTGGCCCCCCGAGAGCTGGTGGGGGTAGCGGCGGAGGAGCTCGGCGGGGAGGAGGACCTCCTCCAGAGCCCGGGCCGCGAGCTCCCTGGCCGCCGCCCTCGAGGGCACCCCGTGCAGGCGCAGGGCCCGGACGAACAGCTCCCCCACCCGCACCAGAGGGTCCAGGGAGGCGACGGGGCTCTGGAAGATCATGGCGATCCGGCTCCCCCGGACGGCGCGCAGCTCGGCCTCGGGCAGCCCCAGGAGCTCCCGGCCGTCCAGGCGGACGCTCCCCGACACCCGGGCCCCCAGGGTCCCGGCCAGGCCCAGGACGGCCAGGGCCGTCATGGACTTGCCCGAGCCGCTCTCGCCGGCGAGCCCCAGGACCTCACCGGCCCCGAGGTCGAGGGCGTCCACGGCCACCACCTCCCGCTCGCCGAAGCGGACCCGAAGGTCCCGGAGGGAGAGCTTGGGCACCCCCCGCGCCCCGGCGGCCGCCCCTCCCCAGGACCCGGGACCCCTCCCACCGGTCATCGGGTGAGGACCCGGCGGGGGTCGAGGAGGTCCCGCAGGCCGTCACCCAGCAGGTTGAAGCCGGCGGCGGTGAGGAGGATGGCCGCCCCGGGGAAGGTGACGAGCCACCAGTGGGTGGTGAAGAAGGGCTGCCCCTGCTGGACCATGAGGCCCCAGTCGGGGGTCGGGTCCTGGGCCCCGAGCCCCAGGAAGGACAGGGCCGAGGCGGTGAGGATCACGGCCCCGACGTCCAGGGACACCTGCACGATGAGGGGGGTGACGGAGTTCGGCAGCACGTGGCGCAGGAGGATCCGCCAGTGGGGGATCCCCAGGGCCCGGGCGCCCTCCACGAACTGGCGGCCGGCCACCGACGCCGCCTGGCCCCGCACGATCCTGGTGTACCACGGCCACCAGGTGAGGGCGATGGCGATGACGGTGTTGCCCGTGGAGGGGGAGAGCACCGCCGCGAAGGCCAGGGCGAGCAGCAGCGCGGGGAAGGCCAGGAACACGTCGGTCACCCGCATGATGACGTCGTCGACGACGCCGCCGAAGTAGCCGGCGACGATCCCCAGGGGCACCCCCACCAGGCAGGAGAGGAACAGGACCAGGGCGGCGATGAGGGGCGAGATGCGGGCCCCGTACAGCACCCGGCTCAGGATGTCCCGGCCCACCTGGTCGGTGCCGAAGGGGTGGTCCAGGGAGGGCGGCCGGAGGGCCTGGGTGGGATGGGTGGCCGTGGCGGCGTCCGCTGGCGCCGGGGCCAGGAGGGGCGCGAGGACCGCCACCGCCACGACGAGGAGGGACACGGCCGCCCCCAGGACGAGGAGGGGGTTCCGGCGGAGCACGACCGCCAGCCGGGTGCGGACGGCCGCGGGCGCGGGGCCGGCCTGCTCGATCACCGCAACCGGATCCTGGGGTCGATGGCGGCCTGGGCCAGGTCCACGAGGAGGTTGCCCAGGACGTAGGCGAAGGCGACGAAGAGCGTGACGCCCACGATGGCGGGGGTGTCGAGGGACGCCACGGCCTCGGCGGCGTAACTGCCGAGCCCGGGCCAGTTGAAGATGGCCTCCACGAGGAAGGTGTTGGCCAGGGAGTAGGCGAAGACGAGGGCCGAGACGGCGACCACCGGGTTCCAGGCGGGCCGCAGGGCGAACCGAGCGTACACCGCCCGCTCCCCGAACCCCAGGGCCCGGACCATGCGGATGTGGTCCTCCCCCAGCGGGACCAGGCGGGTGATGACCCCCACGGGGTACGAGGCGATCACCGCCGCCGGCAGCACGAGGTGCTTCAGGGCGCTTGCGAAGACCGGCCAGTTGGCGGTGAGGAGGGCGTCCACCACCGGCATCCCCGTGTAGCGGGTGAGGGGGCTCGAGTAGTCCAGGTTCGGGTCGTACTGGCCGGCCACGGGCAGCAGCCGCAGGCGCTGGAAGAAGACGAGCTGGAGGATGAGGGCGAGCCAGAAGGTGGGCATGGAGACCCCGAGGACGGCGCCCAGGCGCACCGTCCAGTCGGGCAGCCGCCCGTTCCACCGGGCCGAGACGACCCCCAGGGGGACCCCCACCACGAGCGCCAGGAGGAGGGCCGCCGAGACCAGCTCGATGGAGGAGGGTGCGCGCACCCCCAGGTCCGCC
Organism: uncultured Actinomycetes bacterium; assembly: GCA_964449755.1. Taxonomy (GTDB): domain Bacteria; phylum Actinomycetota; class UBA4738; order UBA4738; family HRBIN12; genus CAYVCH01. Next base: position 4,765 of record CAYVCH010000094.1, on the reverse strand, counting down.
AGGACCGGCCGACGGGTCCGGATCGACACCCCCCAGTCGCCCCTCACGACGCCGGCGATGTAGCGGGCGATCTGGACCGGCAGCGGGCGGTCCAGCCCGAGCTGCCGGCGGACGGCCTCCACCTGCTCCCGGCGGGCGTGGGGCCCGGCCCAGGTCGCCGCCGGGTCGCCGGGCACGATCCGGGCGATGACGAAGGTGAGCAGGACCACCCCGACCACCACCAGGATGGCCTGGGCCACCCGGCGCGCGACGTAGCGGCTCACGCCTCGGGGAAGACCTCGTAGGCGAAGACCACGTTCGGGTAGGCCGGGTTGATCCGGTAGCCCCCCACCGACGCCAGCATGGCGTGCTGGTAGTTCTGGTTGTACAGGTACAGGGCGGGCATGTCCCGCAGGAGGACCTCCTGCATCTCCCGGTACATCTCGACGGCCCGGTCCCGGTCGGTGGCCGTGTAGCTCGGCACCGCGTCGATCATCTCGTCCAGGTCCGGGTTGCAGTAGTAGGAAAGGTTGAAGAAGGGCTCGTCCTCGCAGTGGAAGAGGTTCACGAACCAGGAGATGGGGTCGGCGTAGTCCGGCCACCAGTAGAAGATGAAGATGTCCTGCCGCTTCTCGGGGTCGGGGGACTTGGCCCTGGCCCACTGGGTCTGCCACTGCAGGCCGCGGACCTCGACGTCGATGTTCAGGTCCGCCAGGTTCGACTTGATGATGGTGCCCACGAGCTGCTCGTCGGCGTCGCCCTGGGTGTAGACGAGCTCCAGCTCCATGGGCTTCCCTCCGGGGCCGTAGCCGGCCTCGGCCAGGAGCTCGGCGGCCCGCTCCGGCTGGTAGGTGTAGTTGGGCAGGTCCTCGAAGTGCCCCCACAGGCCCGGCGGGACGACGCCGCTCGATGGGGCCGCCGCGCCCTGGAGGGCGGTGATGATGCCCTCGTAGTCGATGGCGTAGGCCACGGCCTGGCGCACCCGGACGTCGGCCAGGGGCCCCGTCTGGGTGTTCAGCAGCCCGAGGAGGTTCTGCCAGGAGGGCGCCTCCACGGTCTCGAAGTTCGGGTCGCCCTTGAAGGTCTGGAAGAGCTGGGGGGTCATCCGCTCGACGAAGGTGACGTCGCCGGCCCGCAGGAGCTGGGCCGAGGTGGTGGCCTCCGGCACGATGCGGTAGACGACCCGCTCGTAGTGGGGCCCCTCCCAGCCGCGCCAGTACTCCGGGAAGGCCTCCAGGCGGAGCTCGATCTCCTCGCCGGGGTTCCACTCCACCACCCGGTAGGGGCCGGTGCCGGTCTCGTTGCCCTCCTCGAACCACGCGTTGAGGTCCGTCACGCCCTCCACCTCGGTGTCGTAGACGTAGGCGGCGTAGCCCGCCGAGGCGATGAGGTCGATGGGCGACGGGTACTTCAGGCGGAACACGACGGTCCCGTCGTCGGGGGCCTCGACGGACTTCACGGCGCTCCAGATGTAGGCGGCCCCCTGCCCCAGCTCGATGGTGCGCTCGATGGAGGCCTCGACGTCCCGGGCCGTCATGGTCTTCCCGGTGTGGAACCTCACCCCCTGCCGGACCTTGAAGGTCCACTCGAGGCCGTCGGGGGAGGTGGACCACTCGGTCGCCAACAGCGGCTCCACCTCCTGGGTCTCGGGGTTGTAGAAGGTGAGGGTCTCGTAGACGTTGCTCAGGGGCAGGATGGAGTTGGAGTTCTCCGTCGCCGGGTCCCACCCCACGATGGCCTCGGAGTAGCTCGCGTAGGTGAAGGTCTCCTCCACCGGCGCGGCCTCCTCCCGCTGCGCGCCGGGGCACGCCGTGGCGAGCAGTGCCAGGGCCAGCAGCCCGATCCCAGGGGCGTACACGCGTCGCATCGTTCCCACCTCCACGCCGTCCTCACGGCCAGCCCAGGGGCCCCGCCGCCTTCACCCGGATGCGGACGGTCGGGGCCGTCATGTAGGCGAGGGGGATCTCCTCGACCTCCACGATCTCCACCCGCTCCGGGTCCGCCCCCGCCTCGATGGCCCGTTCTCGGGCCTCCTCGCAGGACTCCCGGATGGCCTCCTCCCGGCCGCCGGGACCGAGGTGCACCACCCGGTCCACCTGCCCGCTCACCGAGGCGATGGCGGCGCCGATGGCGTTCGCCACCTCGAAGTGCTCGGGCCGGTGGATGTCGCTCACCCCGGGGAGCGTCTCGGGCACGAGCACGCTCCCTCCGCCCACCACGATCAGGGGCTGGTCGCCCCTGGTGACCTTGATCCGGTCGATGGCGTCGGCGAGCAGCCCGTCGCCCACGGCCATGGCCGCCTCCAGCAGGCCGCGCCGCCCCTCCACCAGGGCGGGATCCCCCAGGGCCGTCCGCCCGCACGCCACCGCCGCATCGGTGAGGGTCGGCGTCGGGCCGCCGAAGACCAGGGCCTCCTCGGTGAGGCGGTAGCCGACGCTCCGCGGCCCCAGGCGCACCTCGCCGTCCTCCTCCCCCACCACCGTGCCACCCCCCAGGCCGATGGTGACCAGGTCCGGCATGCGGAAGTTCGTCGCCACCCCCCCGATCTCGACCCCCACCGAGGACTCGCGGGGGAAGCCCCCCACCAGGATCCCGACGTCGGTCGAGGTGCCCCCCACGTCGGCCACGAGGGCGTTGGCGACCCCCGTGAGGTAGGCGGCGCCGCGGATGCTGTTGGCGGGACCACTGCCGATGGTGAGCACCGGGTACCGGGCGGCGAAGTCCATGGCCATCAGGGTCCCGTCGTTCTGGGCGAAGAAGGTCACCGGGTCCAGGCCGTGGGCGGCGAGGGCCGCCCGCACCGCCGCCGCCACCTCCCGGGCCTGCCCCACGAGGGCGGCGTTCAGCACGGTGGCGTTCTCCCGCTCCAGCAGGCCGATGGAGCCAATCTCGTGGCTGAGCGAGACGTGGACGTCCTGCAGGACCTTCCGGGCGACCTCCGCGGCGGCCAGCTCGTGCCGGGGAGACACCGGCGCGAAGACGCTCGTGATCGCCACACCCCGCACCCCGTCCGGCAGCGACTCCAGGAACCGCAGGGTGGCGTCCCGGTCGAAGGGGGCGAGCTCCCGCCCGTCGAACTCGATCCCGCCCCCCACGATGACCTCCCCCGCCGAGACCTGGCGGCGGAGGTCCTCGGGCCACCCGAACAGCGGCCGGACGGCGTGGGTCGCCGGGCTCCCGATGCGGATGACGGCCACCCGGGCAAGGCCCCGGCGCTCGAGGAGGGCGTTGGTGGCGTGGGTGGTGCCGAGCATGAGGTGGGTGACCCGGTCCCGGAGGCCCTCGGCCCGAGAGAGGACGGCACCGATGGCCTCCACGATGCCGGAGGTCACGTCGGGCGTGGTCGGCACCTTGGCCTTGGCCAGGAGGCGGCCCTCCCGGTCCAGGACGACGGCGTCGGTGTTCGTCCCCCCCACGTCGATCCCCATGCGCAGGTCCAGGCGCCCCGCCACGGGTCCCTCCCCGTCAGGCCAGCCCCGCCAGGTCGTAGCCGGCGATGGGCTTCGACGGCGGCGGTGGGTAGGTGCGCTTGCTGTGGGAGAGGCCCAGGTCCACCAGGGCCTCCGCCACCCGCACCGCCGCCGGGATCGGGTCGATGACGGGCACCCCGCCGTGGCCCAGGCCCCCGAGGGCGGCCCGCACCTCCCCCGCGCACCCGAGCATGCCCGTGCACCCGAACACGATGACGTGGGCCCCGTCGCGCTCGACGGCCGCCTCCGACTCCCGGACCAGGTCCCCCACCAGCCGGTCCCGGTCGAGGCCGAGGTCGAGGACGGGGATGTCCACCCACCGCACCGAGGCCAGCCGCTCGGCCACCCCGTACCGGCGGGCCTGCTCCTCGAAGGGCGCCACCGAGCGCTCGAGGACGGTCACGATGCTGAACCGGTGCCCGAGGAGGCAGGCCAGGTGCATCGAGGTCTGGGAGGGGCCGAGGACGGGGATGGCGACCGCCTCCCGGCCGGCCTCCAGGGCCGGGTCGTCCATGCAGTCGATGACGACGGCGTCCATCCCCTCCCGCTCGGCCTCCAGGATGCGGGCCACCGTCTCTGGCCCCGCCAGCACCGAGTCGAAGGCGGACTCGATGGAGGCCGGTCCCCGCTCGATCTGCACCACCGACAGCTCCGTGCCCGGGCCGGCGAGGCCGGCGACGTCGCCCGGCACCCGGAGGCCCTCGGCCACCACGGGGGTGACGATGCGGATGCGCCTCACCTGCCCTCCCCTCGCCGATCCTAGGCCGGCCGGAGCCCCCCGGGAACGTGCGAGGAGCCCCATGTTGCCGCCCGGATCGTGCAGTCCGCACAATGCCGGTGTGCCCACAGTCCGGGAGCTGCTGTCCGCCCCGTCCCTGGCGGGGCTGGAGCCCCTCCGCCCCTCCGGCCTGGACCGGGAGGTGAGCCAGGTCGCCCTGGCCGAGGAGCTGCCCCACCTGGCCCGGCCCGGGCGCGGCGCCTTCGTCATCCTTTCGGAGACGGCCTCCCGGGAGGCCCGCACCTACCACTTCGACGTGGCCGTCCGGCGGGCCTCGGCCCGGGGCATCGCCGGCATCGCCCTCCTCGACCCCGCCGCCCGGTCGGTCTCCCCCACCGGGGCGGCCCTGGCCGAACGGGCGGGGATCGCCCTCGTGGCGGTGCCCGAGGGCACCGACCTCGGCGCCCTCGCCGCCGCCCTCGGCTGCGAGATCCTGGCGGGGGCCGAGGCCACCCTGGCCCGGGTCGAGGCGGGACTCGAGGGGCTGATCCGGGCCGCCCAGGCGGGGGACCTGGAGGCCCTGGCCCGCGCCGCCGGG
>CAYVCH010000093.1:0-9201 GCA_964449755.1 uncultured Actinomycetes bacterium | reverse complement strand
CACGCCGGGCGCCGCGAGATCCGTGCCTTCCTGGACGACCGCTGGGCCCTGGCGGCACGGCCTCGCCACGTCGAGATCCAGGGGGCGGGACACGACACGGTGGTCCTGTCCTGGCTGCCGGGCCCGGACGGCGTGGCGCGGCAGGTCACGAGGGTCCGGGTGGCCCACGGCGAGATCGTGGAGCAGTGGGTGGCGGGGTGAGCGGAGGGCGGGCGCCGATCCGGCGGATCCGCAGGCGGGACGGCACCCTGACGGCCTTCGAGGCCCCGCGCATCACCGAGGCCGTCCTGGGTGCCATGCGGGAGGTGGGCCAGGCCGACCGGGCCGTGGCCAAGGAGGCCACCCTCCTCGCCCTGGACGAGCTGGCCCGGCGGTTCCGCCGCCGGGCCCCAACCGTCGAGGACGTCCAGGACGCCGTGGAGGCCGCCCTCATGGCCCTCGACCTGCCGGAGGTGGCCCGGGCCTACGTCCTCTACCGGGGGCAGCGGGCCCAGGTGCGGGAGGCGAAGCGCCTCCTCGGGGTCCACGACGACCTGAAGCTCTCCGTCAACGCGGTGGTGGTGCTGAAGGAGCGCTACCTCCGGCGGGACGAGCGGGGGCGGGTCCTCGAGTCCACGGGGGAGATGATGGACCGGGTGGCCCACCACGTGGCCCGGGCCGAGGAGGCCTTCGCCCCCGGCTCCTCCGAGCGCTGGGCCGAGGCCTTCTCCCGGGCCCTGCGGGCCCTGGAGTTCCTGCCCAACTCCCCCACCCTCATGAACGCCGGGACCCGCCTGGGTCTCCTCTCCGGGTGCTTCGTGCTGCCCGTGGAGGACTCCCTGGAGTCCATCTTCGCCGCCGTGCGGCAGATGGCCCTCATCCACCAGGCGGGCGGGGGGACGGGCTTTTCCTTCTCCCGGCTGCGCCCTCGGGGCGACGTGGTGGCGAGCACCCACGGGGTGGCGAGCGGGCCGGTGTCGTTCATGCGGGTCTTCGACGTCGCCACCGACGTGGTGAAGCAGGGCGGCCGGCGCCGGGGCGCGAACATGGCCGTCCTCGCCGCCACCCACCCCGACGTCGAGGAGTTCGCCACGGCCAAGGCCCGCCCGGGGTTCCTGGAGAACTTCAACCTCTCCGTGGCCGTCACCGACGCCTTCATGCGGGCCGTGGAGGCGGACGGCGTCCACCGGCTGGTCAACCCCCGCACCGGCAGGGTGGTGCGGGAGCTTCCCGCCCGGCGGCTGTTCGACCTCATCGCCGCCCAGGCCCACGCCAGCGGCGACCCCGGCCTGCTCTTCCTCGACCGCATCAACCGGGACAACCCCATCCCCGCCCTCGGCCGCATCGAGGCGACGAACCCCTGCGGGGAGGTGCCCCTCCTGCCCAACGAATCCTGCAACCTGGGCTCGGTGAACCTGGCCCGCATGGTCGGGCCCGACGGGCCCGACTGGGAGCGCCTGCGGGGGACCGTGCGGCTGCTCGTCCGGTTCCTGGACGACGTCATCGAGGTGAACCGCTACCCCGTGGAGGAGGTCGAGCGGGCCACGAAGACCACCCGGAAGGTGGGGGTGGGGGTCATGGGCCTGGCCGAGCTCCTCGCCTCCCTGGGGGTCCCCTACGACAGCGAGGAGGCCGTGCGCCTGGCCTCGCGGATCGCCCGCACCATCCGGGAGGAGGCCCGGGCGGCCTCGGCGGACCTCGCTGGCGAGCGGGGCCCCTTCCCCGCCTTCGCCGAGAGCCGCCTGGCGGCCCGGGGGAGCCCGGCCCTGCGCAACGCGCAGCTCCTCTCCATCGCCCCCACCGGGACGATCTCGGTGATCGCGGGGACCACCTCGGGAATCGAGCCCATGTTCGCCGTGGCCTACGTGCGGAACGTCCTCGGTACCCGGTTGGTGGAGGTGAACCCCCTCTTCGAGCGCCTCGCCCGGGACCGGGGGTTCTACTCCGAGGAGCTCATGGCCGAGGTGGCCCGGACCGGGGGCGTGCGGGGCAACCCCCGGGTCCCCGAGGAGGTCCGCCGCGCCTTCGCCACCGCCCTGGAGGTGGAGCCCCGCTGGCACCTGCGGATGCAGGCGGCCTTCCAGCGCCACGTGGACGCGGCGGTGTCGAAGACGGTGAACCTGCCGGCCTCCGCGACCGTGGAGGACGTGAAGGAGATCTACCTGTCCGCCTGGCGCCTGGGGCTGAAGGGGATCACGATCTACCGCTACGGCAGCCGGCCCGGCCAGGTCCTCACGTTCCTCTCGGAGCAGGAGGGGGCGCCGGCCCCGCCGGTGGAGGTCCACCCCGAGTACGCCGGAGGCTGCGCCGGCTACGTCTGCGAGGTGTGAGGCCGCCGCGGAGGCCTCCACCGCCCCCGTGGGGCACCGAGGTCGGCCCAGGCCGTCACCGGCTCCGCCGCCCGTTCCCGGGCACGGCCGTGCCTCCAGCCGGGAGCGCCGGGGGCGGTGCTACGCTCCGTGCGAGGAGGGGGGAGCGTGGCGGTCATCGTCCAGAAGTACGGCGGGACGTCCGTGGCCGACGTCGACCGGATCCGGGCCGTGGCCGAGCGGGTGCTGCGGGCCCGGGAGCGGGGCCAGGACGTCGTCGTGGTGGTCTCGGCCATGGGCGACACCACCGACGAGCTCCTCGCCATGGCCAGGGACCTCACCGCCGCCCCCGAGCCCCGGGAGCTGGACATGCTCCTCACCGCCGGCGAGCGGATCGCCATGTCCCTCCTGGCCATCGCCCTGAACGCCCGGGGCTGCCGGGCCGCGTCGTACACGGGGTCCCAGGCCGGCATCATCACCGACACCCAGCACGGCAAGGCGAAGATCGTGGACATCCGGCCCGGGCGGATCCGGGAGTCCCTGGCCGCCGGCAACGTGGTGATCGTCGCCGGCTTCCAGGGCGTCTCCACGAGCCAGGACGTCACGACCCTCGGCCGGGGCGGCTCGGACACCACCGGGGTCGCTCTGGCCGCGGCCCTGGGCGCCGATGCCTGCGAGATCTACACCGACGTCACCGGGGTCTTCACCGCCGACCCCCGGGTCGAGCCCAGGGCCCGCAAGCTGGACCGCCTCTCCTACGAGGAGATGCTGGAGCTCGCGGCGTGCGGGGCGAAGGTCCTCCAACTGCGCTCCGTGGAGTACGCTCGAAGGAACGGGGTCCGCATCCACGTGCGGTCCTCCTTCACCGACGAGCCCGGCACGTGGATCGAGGAGCGGGACGAGGAGGAGATGGAGCAGGCGCTGGTCTCGGGGGTGGCCCTCGACACCGACGAGGCCAAGGTGACCGTGGAGGAGGTCCCGGACCGTCCCGGGGTGGCCGCCGCGATCTTCAAGGCCGTGGCCGAGGAGGCCATCAACGTGGACATGATCGTCCAGAACGTGTCCCACCGGGGCCGGACCGACGTCTCGTTCACGGTGCCCCGGGAGGACCTGCCGCGCCTGGCGGGGGTGATGGAACGGGTGGTGAAGGAGATCGGGGCCGCCCGCTACACCACCGACGACGGCATCGCCAAGGTCTCCCTGGTGGGGGCCGGCATGAAGAGCCACCCGGGGGTGGCCGCCGACATGTTCGAGGCCTTGGCCGGGGCGGGCGTCAACATCGAGATGATCTCCACCTCCTCCATCCGGATCTCCTGCGTCGTGCGCAAGGAGGACGCCGAGGGCGCCGTGCGCGCGGTGCACGCGCGGTTCGGCCTGGACCGCCCCGGAGGGGGATCGTGACGGATCCGGAGGAGGACGGGCTCCCGGGAGGACGGCGGTGATCGTCTGCCCCGTCTGCCGCCACGCCAACGAGGAGGAGGCGAAGTTCTGTTCTCGGTGCGGGGCCTCCCTGGAGCCCGGCCCCACCGCCCTCCTGCCCCGTCGGGAGGCGGCGCCGAAGGCTCCCCTCGAGGTGCCGGCGCCCCGGCCTCCGTCCCGGGCCCGCCCCTGGGTGGTGCTGGGCGCCCTGGTCCTCGTCGGTGCCGGGGCGCTGGCAGGATGGCTGCTGCGGCCCGACCCCTGCCGGGGCGCCACGTTCGTGTCGGAGCAGTTCGGCTACTGCGTCGTGACCCCGGAGGGGTGGGTGGCCTCCCAGGCCCAGGTGGGCGACGTCCAGCTCGACCAGTTCCAGGTGCCCTCGGAGTCCGCCACCGTCTTCGTCGAGGCCGTGGATCTCACGGCGGACATGGGCCTGGAGGACTTCGGCGAGCTGGTCCGGCAGAAGGACGAGGACGCGGGCCTCGTCCCGGGACCCGTTCGGGAGACCCGGCTGGGCGGGGTGCCGGCCCAGCAGTGGGACGTGACGGTGTCCTCCGGCGGCGGGATCTTCAAGGTGCGCGAGGTCGTGGCGGTCCGGGACGAGGTGGGCTGGCGGATCACGCTCAACGACACCTCCGACGGCTTCGAGGCCCACGCCGACGACCTCCGCCGGATGCTCGACTCCTGGCGCTTCGTCTGACGGGCCTCGGCCGCCCCGCCCCCCGAGCGGGCTGACGTTGCCCCGGACCGGTCCGGCGGCCGGCGCCGCCTCGGAGGGCAGGGGGCCGGAGGCCCGTGGCTCCGCGTGGGTGGGCGTCCCGCCGGTACGATGGAGCGACCGTGCGGGTCGCCGTCGTCGGAGCCACCGGGGCCGTCGGCCGGGAGATGGTCCGAATCCTGGAGGAGCGGGCCTTCCCCCTGGACGAGCTGGTCCTGCTCGCCTCGCCCCGGTCGGAGGGGACCCTTCTCAGCTTCCGAGGCGAACCGCACCGCGTCCGGGCCCTCCGCCCGGAGCCGTTGCGGGGCGCCGACCTCGCCCTGCTCTCGGCCGGGGCGGCGGTGTCCCGGGCGGTGGTCCCGGGGGCTGTGGCGGGGGGGACGGTGTGCGTGGACAACTCCTCCGCCTTTCGGACGGACCCGGAGGTCCCCCTGGCCATCCCCGAGGTGAACCCGGAGGCCCTGGAGGGCTCGCCCCGGGTCGTGGCGGTGCCCAACTGCACCACGATCACGGCGATGATGGCCGTGGCGCCCCTGCACCGGGCCGCCGGGCTGCGGTCCCTCGTGATCTCCTCCTACCAGTCGGTGTCGGGCGCCGGGCACAAGGGGGTGCGGGAGCTGCTCGAGCAGGTGGGCAAGCTCCACGGCAGCGAGGAGGAGCTGGGGCGCCCCGACCTCGACAGCGTGCCGTCGGGGGAGGTGTTCGGCAAGACCATCGCCTACAACGTGGTGGCCAGGATCGGTGAGCTCGGGGAGGGGGGCTTCACCGGCGAGGAGCTGAAGATGATGGCCGAGCCCCGGAAGATCCTCGGGCTGCCCGACCTGGAGGTGGTGGCCACGGCGGTCCGGGTGCCGGTGGTCGTGGGCCACGCGGTCTCGGTCCTCGCCACCTTCGGCCGGCCCATCAGCCCCAAGGAGGCCCGGGAGCTGCTGGCGCGGGCGCCGGGGGTGGAGGTCCGGGACGACCCGGAGCGGGGCGTGTACCCGAGCCCGCTGGAGGCGGCGGGCAGGGACGAGACCCTGGTGGGCCGGATCCGACAGGTGCCGGGCAGGGACGACGCCCTCGTCCTCTTCGCCTGTGCCGACAACCTGCGCAAGGGGGCGGCGCTGAACGCCGTCCAGATCGCCGAGCGGCTCTTCGCGGTCCCGGCCCCCCGGGCCGGCGAGTAGTCTGTATCAGACTAGATCTCCGGGGCCGACGGTCTTCACGGACCAGGTCCCGTGGTCCGCCCGGCCGCGCCGACGACGCGGCCTCGGCGACGAGCGTGACCGCGTCCAGGGCCGGGGCTGACCGGCGAGCCGGACCGGTGGGCGTCGTCGCGGGCGGGACGCCGCGGCCCGGCTCGAGGAGGAGGGCCGCCACCTCCGGCCAGCCCTCGGGCCGGACCAAGCGGACGCTCGCCCCGCTCATCGCGGCTCGCAGGCGCAGGGGCTCCGGCCACACCGTGGGCACCCCGCCGCGTAGCGCGCGGCCGCCTCCTCGAGGTCGACGCCCGTGAGGTTCGCGAGGGAGCCGAGCCAGGCGAGGACGTCGCCGAACTCGTGGACGAGCTGGTCCCGCTGGCCGGTGCGGAGGGCCCGGGCCAGCTCCCCCACCTCCTCGGCCAGCCAGCGGAAGGTCCCGTCCGGGCCCCTCTTCGCGTCCCGCCGGTAGTAGGTGCGGCGGAGCGCCGCCTGCAGCTCGGAGATCTCCATGGGACGCCCGAGTGTACCCGGGCGGTCCCCAGGACCCGCTGGTTGTCTACCGGCCGGTAGAGATTCATAATCTGCCACATGGTAGACAGGTCCCTCCCGGAGGGGCTGCCCGCCCGTGGCACCGGGCCCGCAGCCCGGCCCCGGCCGGGCCGGGCCGCGGACGGCACCATCGTGGAACGCCTGGCCGGACGGCGGGTCCTGCTCACCGGCGTGACCGGCTTCCTCGGCCAGGCCGTCCTCGCGCGCCTGCTCCTGGACTTCCCGGCCACCCGCCTCGCCCTCCTCATCCGGCCGCAGCTCGGCACCCCGGCGCGGCTGCGCCTGGATCACCTGGCCCAGGGCAACGCCTTCCGGCCGCTCCGGGAGCGGGACGGGGAGGAGGGGATCCGGCGGGCCCTGGAGGAGCGGGTGGAGGTCCTGGAGGGCGACTTCGTCGAGGACCTGCCGGCCTTCCCCCCGGACCTCGACGTCGTCATCCACTGCGCCGCCACCGTGGCCTTCGACGAGCCCGTCGACGAGGCCTTCCGCACGAACGTCCTGGGGGTCCTCGGCCTCTACGAGGCCGTCCGCGACGCCGGCAGCCGGCCCCACCTGGTCCACGTCTCCACGGCCTACGTCGCGGGAACCCGCAAGGGGGTGGTCCCCGAGGCCCCCCTGGACCACCGGGTGGACTGGCGCGCCGAGGCCGACCTGGCCCTGCAGGCCCGCCGCGACGTGGAGGCCGCGTCCCGCCGGCCCGAGCTGCTGAAGGGCTTCCTGGACCGGGCCAGGCGGGAGCACTCCCGGGCCGGCCCCCAGACGGTGGCCGCCGACGCCGAGCAGCGCCGTCGGGACTGGCTGGCCCGGCGCCTCGTCGAGTACGGGCGGGCCCGCGCCCGGACCCTGGGCTGGCCCGACGTCTACACGTTCACGAAGGCCATGGGGGAGCGCGCCGCCGAGGAGCTGGCGGCCGCCGCCGGCCTGCCCCTGTCCATCGTCCGGCCCTCCATCATCGAGAGTGCCCTCCTGCACCCCTACCCGGGCTGGATCGAGGGGTTCAAGATGGCCGAGCCCATCATCCTCGCCTACGGCCGCGGCCAGATCCCCGAGTTCCCCGGCATCCCCGAGGGGATCATCGACATCGTCCCGGTGGACCTGGTCGTGAACGCCCTCCTCGCCGTGGCCGCCAACCCCCCGCCCCCGGGGGCCACCGCCCACTACCACGTGGGCTCCGGCTTCCGCAACCCCCTCCGGTTCCAGGAGCTGTACGAGCTGGTGCGGGAGTACTTTCGCGCCCACCCCCTGCCCGAACGGGGTCGGGGCGCCATCGAGGTCCCCGAGTGGACCTTCCCCGGGCACCTCAAGGTCGAGCGGATGCTCCGCACCGGGGAGCGGCTCGTGGAGCTGGCCGACCGGGTCGTCTCCCACCTGCCGAAGTCGAAGAGGATGCGAGACCTGGTGGCCCGGGTGGATCGGGACCGGGCCCGCCTCGAGTTCCTCCGCCGCTACGCGGACCTCTACGGCGCCTACACCGAGGCCGAGGTCATCTACACCGACGACCGCACCCTCGCGCTGTTCCGGTCGCTCTCCGACGAGGACCGGGCCCGGTTCCCCTTCGACGCGCGCATCGTGGACTGGCGCCACTACCTGCAAGACGTCCACTGCCCGGCGGTGACCGCCGCCCTTCGGGCCCTGTCGGCGGGGCGGCCCAGGCCCCGGGTCCACATCCGGGAGCGGGCGCAGCTCGTCCTCGCCGTGTTCGACGTGGAGGGGACCATCCTGCCCTCCAACGTGGTGGAGTCCTACGTCTGGGCCCGCCTGGCCGACCTCCCCCTGGAGGATTGGCCCGGGGAGCTGGTCTCGGTGTTCACCCGGATCCCCTCGTACCTGCTGGCCGACCGCCGGGACCGGGGGGAGTTCCTGCGGACCTTCTTCCGGCGGTTCGAGGGGGCGAGCGTCGAGGGGGTGGACCGTCTGGTGGACGAGGTGGTGAGCGAGTTCATGCTCCAGAAGGTGTCCCCCGCCGCCGTGCGCCGCATCCGCGAGCACCGGGCCGCCGGCCACCGGACGATCATGATCACGGCCGCCGCCGAGCCCTTCGTCCGGCCCCTGGCCCCCCTGTTCGACGTCGTGGTGGCGGCCCGTCTGGAGGTGCGGGACGGCCGGTACACGGGGTTCCTGGCCGAGCCACCCCTGGTGGGGGAGGCCCGGGCCGCGTGGCTCCGCCGGTACGCCGACGCCGAGGGGGCGGACCTCGCCGCCTCCTACGCCTACGCCGACAGCCACTCGGACCTGGCGCTGCTCCGGGCCGTCGGCAACCCCGTCGTCGTGAGCCCCGACTCGGCCCTGTACCGGGTGGGCAGGCGCCGGCGGTGGCCCGTCGAGGAGTGGGGGATGTCCGGGGGCATGCCCCACGTGCGCTTCCCGAGGCCGGCGGCGCGATGACCCTGGCCCTGGAGCTGTACCGGTCGGTACCCCGCTACCTGGCGGCGCGGGCCGTGGGGTCGCGGCTCCCCGGGCTCCTTTCCGGCCCCCTCGCACCCCTGCGTCTGGTGGACCGGCCCGCCCCCGAGCCGCCGGCCGACGGGTGGGCTCGCCTCCGACCGCGCCTGTCCGGCATCTGCGGCTCCGACCTGGCCACCATCGCTGGCCGGTCCTCCTTCTACTTCTCGCCCCTGGTCTCCATGCCCTTCGTCCCCGGCCACGAGGTGGTGGGTGAGCTGGTGGACGACTGCCGCGACCTGCCGGCCGGCACCCGGGTGGTCCTCGAGCCCGTCCTGGGCTGCGAGGCCCGGGGCCTGCCGCCCTGCGCCCACTGCACGGCGGGCCTCACCGGGCGCTGCGACCGGGTGACGCTGGGGCACGTGAAGCCCGGCCTCCAGACGGGCTACTGCGCCGACACCGGAGGCGGCTGGGGCCGGCTCCTGGTCGCCCACCGCTCCCAGCTCCACCCGGTCCCCGAGGGCCTGGACGACCGCCGGGCCGTCCTCGTCGAGCCCCTGGCCTGCGCCGTGCACACCGCCCTCCGGGCCCGGGTCGGCGGGGGCGACGAGGTCCTCGTGGTGGGGGCGGGGACCGTCGGGGTCCTCACCCTCCTCGCCCT
>CAYVCH010000092.1:0-9209 GCA_964449755.1 uncultured Actinomycetes bacterium | reverse complement strand
TGATGCCGACCCCGCCCACCACCGCCGCCGGCGGCCGCCCGCAGGCCGCCAGGACCGCGGCGGCCACGCCGGCCAGGACCAGCAGGCGGGGGCGGAGGGCCACGACCGGCATCGTAGCCGCTCCCCCGCGCCGAGCGGCATGGCGCCGGGGGCCGGTGGTCCCGGCCTGCCCGCCCCGGCCTACCTCTGGAAGGCGCCCGCGTTCGTCACCAGGGCGTAGATGATGAACCCGTTGATGGCGAGGCCCAGGATGGCGCTGCCGGGGCTGGCCCCGATCTGGGCCAGGGCGAGGAGGGCCCCGATGGCCGCCAGCACGAGGGCGATCACCCGCCCCTGCTCCTTCAGGGCGAGGACCTGGACGCCCGCGTAGATCTCGAGGCCCCCGACGGCGAGCATGGCGATGCCCAGGACCACCGCCAGCCCCCCCAGGCCGCCCCCGAGCAGCCCTCCGCCGGTCACGGCGACGAGCCCGGCCAGGATCCCCAGCGCCCCGCCGATGAACAACAGGACCGCCGCCGCCGTGACCATCCCCGGCCTCTCGGGTCGCCCCTGGGGCTGCGGGGTCGGCGGGAACGCGGGTGGCGGCGGAGGCGTCTGCGCCATGGAGTCCCCCCTTCACGCGAGTGATGTTGGCGGGCGGCACTGTATCGGAGGCGCTCACCCCGCGCAAGCAGCGCCGACCCGTCGGGACGCCGGCTCGGCTCCCGCCAGGGCCGCCGCCGCCACGGCGGCCTGGCCCAGGGCGATGCCGCCGTCGTTCGGGGGAACCTTGCGGTGGAGGAGGACCTCGAAGCCGGCGCCCTCCAGGGCCGGCGCGAGGGCCTCCACGAGCACCCGGTTCTGGAACACCCCGCCCGAGAGGGCCGCCGTGGAAAGCCCCGTCGCGTCCCGCAGCCGCCCCAGGACCTCCACCACCATGGCGGCCAGCCCTCGGTGGAACCGGGCCGAGACCACGGGCGCCCCGAGCCCCGCCAGCAGGTCGGCCACGGCCGCCCGCACGCAGGGGCCGGGGTCCACCAGGAGCACGCCGTCCGGGCCCTCGCTCACCCCGAAGGGATAGGCACCCTCGGCCCCGGGGTCGGCCAGGACCTCCAGCTCCACGGCGGCCTGGGCCTCGTAGGTGACCTCGAGACGCACCCCCCCCAGGGCCGCCACGGCGTCGAACAGGCGGCCCACGCTCGAGGTGAGGGGCGCGTTCAGGCCCTCCTCGGCCATGCGCAGGCAGGCCCGCCACCGGCCCTCCCCCACCCGGGCCGGAAGGTCCAGGGGCAGGCCCTCGAGCTGCTCGCCGAAGGCGGCCCGCAGCCAGACCGCCGCCATCCGCCAGGGCTGGCGGATGGCCTGCTCGCCCCCGGGCATGGGGACGGCGACGAGGTGGGCGGCCCGGCGGAAGCCGGCGAGGTCGGCGACGAGGACCTCCCCGCCCCAGAGGGTGCCGTCGGTCCCGTAGCCGAGGCCGTCGAAGGCGACCCCGAGGACCGGCCCCGTCCGCCCGTGCTCGGCCAGGCAGGCCGCCACGTGGGCGTGGTGGTGCTGCACGCCGATCCGGGGCAGGCCCGAGGCCTCCGCCCAGGCCGTGGAGAGGTAGTCGGGGTGGAGGTCGTGGGCCACGGCCTCGGGGGCCACGTCGAAGAGGGCGCCCAGGTGGCCGACGGCCTGCTCGAAGGAGCGCAAGGTCTCCAGGTTGTCCAGGTCCCCGATGTGGTGGGAGAGGACGCAGCGGTCCCCCCTGGCCACGGCCACCGTGTTCTTGAGCTGGGCCCCCACGGCGAGGAGGGGGCGGGGCGTCGCCAGGGGCAGCCGGAGGGGCTCCGGGGCGTAGCCGCGGGACCGGCGGACCGGGCTCTCCCCGCCCGCCACTACCCGGGTGACCGAGTCGTCGCAGCGGATGTGGATCTCCCGGTCGTGGACGAGGAAGGCCTCGGCGATGCCCGCGAGGCGGGCCAGGGCGTCGGCGTCCTCGTGGGCGATGGGCTCGTCGGAGCGGTTGCCCGAGGTCATCACCAGGGTCCGCCCGGCCTCGGCGAGGAGCAGGTGGTGGAGGGGGGTGTAGGGGAGCATGACCCCCAGGGTGTCGTAGCGGGGGGCCACGGAGGGCGCCACCGCCGCCTCCTCCCGGCGCCGCAGCAGGACGATGGGCCGGCGCCGGGAGGTGAGGAGGGCCTCCTCCTCGGGGCCGAGGTGGCAGAGGGACCGCACCGCCTCGAGGTCGGGGGCCATGAGGGCGAAGGGGCGCTCCTCCCGGTGCTTCCTGGAGCGGAGCCGCCGGACGGCCTCCTCGCTGGCGGCGTCGCAGGCGAGGTGGTAGCCCCCGAGCCCCTTCACGGCCACGATGGCGCCGGCGGCCAGGAGGTCGGCGGCGGCGGCGATGGGGTCGTCGGCCTCCTGGGGCGCCCCGGCGGCGTCCAGGAGCCGCAGGCGGGGCCCGCAGGCGGGGCAGGCGTTGGGCTGGGCGTGGAAGCGCCGGTTCCCGGGGTCGTGGTACTCGCGCTCGCAGGCCGGGCACATCGGGAAGGCGGCCATGGTGGTGGTGGCCCGGTCGTAGGGGACGTCGCGGACGATGGTGTAGCGGGGCCCGCAGTTGGTGCAGTTCGTGAAGGCGTAGCGGTACCGGCGGTCGGCGGGGTCGAGGACCTCCCGCAGGCAGTCCCCGCAGGTGGCGACGTCGGGGGAGACGGGGACCCGCCGCTCCCCGGCGGCGCTCCCGACGATCCGGAACCCCGGCTCCCCCGTGGGCGCGAGCTCGTCGACCCGGACGGCCTCGATGGCGGCGAGGGGGGGCGGCCGCTCGGTGGCCTCGGCGAGGAAGGCCTCGACGGCGCCCGGCTCCCCTTCCACCTCGGCCACCAGGCCCCGGGCGTCGTTGCGGACCCAGCCGGACAGGCCGAGGCGGCCCGCCAGGTTGAACACGAAGGGCCGGAAGCCCACGCCCTGCACGATGCCGGTGAGCTGGACCCGCACCCGCCTCGGCCCGGACGGCGGCGCGCGCAGGTGCGGCGCGGCTCCGCCGCGCGCTCCCCCGGGACGAGGGCCTTCCACCACCCCGGTCCTCCCGGCTACGGTCACCGGCTAGCCTACCGCCCGGACGATCGGCGGCGAGGGGCCGGCGGCCGCCGGTTGCGCCGCGGGGGGGCCCGAGGTAGCGTCCCGGTGGGGACCCGTGCCGAGGAGGGCCCGTGAGTCCGAGCGGCGACGGCGCCGAGGATCTCCTGGGGATCGTCGCGCGCGCCGGCGATCCCGCGTGGGCCGTGGACGCGGCTCACCGCATCGTCGCGTGGAACCGTGCCGCCGAGGAGGCGCTGGGCCTCTCGGCCGATGCGGTCCTGGGGCGGGCCTGTCACGAGGTCATCGGGGGGCGGACGGAGGAAGGGGTCTCGATCTGTGGACCCCTGTGCGGGCCCATGGAGCGGTCGAGGCGGGGAGAGCCCGTCCGGGCCTTCGACCTGGTGACCCTGGCGGGGGCGCTGCGGCTCAACGTGAGCGTGCTGCCGGTGGCCGACCCCCGGAGCGGCCGACCCCGCCTCCTGCTGCACGTCGCGCGGGTGCTGCAGGAGGGCCCGGCCTGGCCCCCCGCCCTCCGGATCCGGCTGCTCGGTGCGGTCGAGGTTCGGCGGGCCGACGGGTCGGACGTGGGCGGCCCCCTCTGGCGACGAGCCAAGGTCCGAGCCCTCCTCGCCTTCCTCGCCCTCCAGCGGGGTCGACCGGTGCACCGGGACGTGATCGTGGACAGCCTGTGGCCCGAGGTCGGCTACGCGTCCGCCCTCCACAACCTCAACACCACCGTGTACAACCTGCGGCGCAGCCTCGAGCCGGCCCTGCGTCAGGGGACCGGGTCCCGCTACGTGCGCTACGCAGGGGACTGCCTGTACCTGAACGGGGGATCCGTCCACTGGGTCGATGTCGTCGCCTTCGAGACCGGCGTGGCCCGGGCGCGGCGCGAAGCGGACCCGGGGCGGGCCATCGCGAGGTACCGGGAGGCCCTCGCCCTGTACCGGGGGGACTTCCTGGCGGAGCTGCTGCTCGGCCTGGACCTGCGGTGGTGCTGGACCGAGCGGGACCGGCTGCGCGAGCTCTACCTCGGGGCCCTGGAGGAGCTGGGCTCCCGGTGCGAGGACCGGGGCCGGGAGGGGGAGGCCCGGGACCTCTACCTCCGGGTCCTGGCTCTCGACCCGTGCCGGGAGGGGACCTGCCGCCGGCTGATGCAGCTCCTCCTGCGCAGGGGCGATCGGGCGGGGGCGGCCAGCCACTACCGCCGCCTGGCGGAGGCCCTCCGACGGGAGCTGGATCTGGCCCCGAGCCAGGAGACCGAACGGCTGTTCGCCCAGTGCCGGTAGACGACCGGCGTCGCGCGTGGTCCCCCCGCGACGTTGAGGGTGCGGTGAGCGTGCGCCCCTACGGTGCGGGTGAACCGAGCCCGGGAGGTGGCCGACGATGCCGACGCTCATCTGGCTCCAGGGGGCCACGGACAACGGCTGCACCATCTCGTTCCTCAACGCCGATCAGCCGGACGTCGCCCAGATCCTTGCCAAGCTGGACGTGGAGGTGGTGTTCCACCCGACCATCAACCCCATGAGCGGCCCGCAGGCCCTGCGGGCCATCGAGCCCTACGCCCGGGGGGAGAGGCCCCTCGACGTCCTGGTCGTGGAGGGCGCGGTCCAGAAGGGGCCCGATGGGAGCGGCGCGTACTGCCTGGTCGGCGACCGACCCCTGAAGGATCTGGTCCTCGAGCTCGCACCGCGGGCCGCCTACACCGTGGCCCTGGGCACCTGCGCCGCCTTCGGCGGCGTGGCGGCGGCGGACCCGAACCCCACCGACGCCACGGGCCTCCAGTTCCACCGCGCGCGGCTGGGGGGGCTCCTGGGACCCGACTACCGCTCCCGGGCCGGCCTGCCCGTGGTGAACGTCCCGGGCTGTCCGGCCCACCCGGACTGGTTGTCCAAGACCCTGGGGGCGATCCTCATGGGGATGGGGGACCAGGTGGAGCTGGACCGCTACCAGCGGCCCACGATGTTCTACCGGACGGTGTCGCACTGGGGCTGTCCGCGGAACGAGTTCTTCGAGTACGGGGTGGGGGCCGCGACCTTCGGCCAGCCCGGCTGCCTGTTCCGGTACCTAGGCTGCCGGGGGCCGGACACCCACGCCGACTGCAACCAGCGCCTGTGGAACCGCCAGTCCAGCAAGCAGCGGGTGGGCTCCCCGTGCCTCGGGTGCACGGAGCCCACCTTCCCCGACGCCGGCTCCGGCCGCTTCTTCCGCACCCCGGAGCGCCTGCCCGTGCCGGAGGGCGCGAACCGCGTGTTCCACGTCCTCGGGAAGGGCTTCGACTCGCTGGCCTGTCCGGCCTGGATCAAGGAGGTGGCCCGTGGCTAGGGTCCTGGACCTGAGCCCCGTCACGCGCATCGAGGGGCACCTGGACTTCCGGGTCGAGTTGAACGACGGGGCCGTGACCGAGGCGTGGGCCACCGGGGCCCTGTTCCGGGGCTTCGAGATCATGCTCCGGGGCCGGGACCCCCTGGACGCCCTGGTGTTCGTCCCCCGCATCTGCGGCGTGTGCCCGACCTCCCACCAGGTGGCGTCGGTGAAGTGCCTGGAGGACGCGTTCGGCGTCACCCCGCCCCCCAACGCCCACCTCGTGCGGAGCATCCTGCTGGGGCTGGAGAACGCCTACAGCCACGCGGCCCACTTCTACGTTCTGTTCGGCCCGGACCTGGCGAACGAGAAGTACGCGGGCCACCCCCTGTACCCGGAGCTGTCCCGCCGCTTCACCCCCTTCACAGGCACGTCCTGGCTCACGGCGGTGGCCGCCAAGCGGAAGCTGAACGAGGCCTACGCCATCCTCGGCGGGCAGTTCCCGCACTCCAACGTGTTCGTCCCCGGGGGCGTGACGTGCCGGCCCACGGCCGCCGACGTGGTCCGGGCGTCGGCCATCCTGATGGAGGTGCAGGACGTGGTGGAGGCGGTGGTCCTCCGGGGCTCCGTGGAGCGCTGGCTCGCCAACCGCAGCCTGGCCGACGTCCAGGCGTGGCTGGCCGAGGGGGACCACGCCGACTCCGACCTCGGCCTCTTCCTCCGCGCCGGGCCGGAGCTGGGCCTGGACCGGATCGGATCGGGCCCCGGCAACTTCCTCGCCTACGGGGTCTACGAGCAGGCCGACGGGACGCCCTGGCTCAAGCCGGGTTTCTACGACGGGGAGTTCCACGCCTTCGACCAGGGCCTCGTCACCGAGCACGTTAAGCACTCCTGGTACGAGGACTACGAGGGAGGGAAGCATCCCAGCGAGGGCGAGACCCGGCCCCGCTACACCACGGACGGGGACAGGTACAGCTACGCGAAGGCCCCTCGCTACCAGGACCGTCCGACCCAGGTGGGCCCCCTGGCCCGGCAGATCAACGACCGGGATCCGCTGGTCCTGGACCTCGTGGCGCAGCTCGGGGCGAGCGCCTTCACGCGGATGCTAGCCCGGCTCCACGAGGAGGTGCGGCTCCTGGCGGAGATCCGGAACTGGCTCTCCCAGCTCGAGCTCGGGGAGCCCTTCTACCGGAAGCCCCCCGAGCCGCCCCGGCGGGCGACGGGCTTCGGATCCACCGAGGCGGGGCGGGGAGCCCTCGGCCACTGGATCCGCATCGAGGGCGGGAGGATCGCCAACTACCAGGTGATCACGCCGACCGCGTGGAACGTCTCGCCCAAGGACTCGTTGGGGCAGCACGGGCCTATCGAGCAGGCCGTCATCGGGACCCCCGTGGCCGACGAGGCCAACCCCGTGGAGGTTCAGCACGTGATCCGGTCCTTCGACCCCTGCCTAGCCTGCACGGTCCACGTCATCCGCGGTCGGGAGGCCGTCGCCCGGGTCGAGCTCGATGTGTGAGGCAGCTGGCTCGCTCCGGTGCCAGGCCGAGGCCCACCCCGCGCCGCCCCGGGTGGTCGTGCTGGGCGTCGGGAACCTGCTCCGCCGGGACGAGGGGGTCGGCGTCCGGGTCGTGCGCCAGCTCTCCGCCCGGTACGAGCTGCCCCCGGAGGTGACCGTGGTGGACGCGGGGACCGCGTCGCTCCGGGCGCTCCCGCTCCTCGAGGGAGCGGAGCGGGTGGTGGTGGTGGACGCCGTCGACGTGGGGATGCCCCCGGGCACCGTCGTCCGGCTGGCCCCGGAGGCGGTGCCGCCGGCGACGATGCCGGTCCTGTCCCTGCACGAGGCCGGTCCCCTGGAGGCTCTCGCCGTGCTGTCGAGCTTGTCGGGCCGGCGGGTCCCGGCCGTGGTCATCGGGATCCAGCCGGGGGACCTCTCGCCCTGGGACGACCGGCTGACCGGCCCGGTCCGGGAGGCCGTGCCCAGGGCGCTGGCGGCGGTGGTGGCGGAGCTCGGGGCCGCGGGGGCGGCGGTGAGGCCCCGGGGATCCGTGGGAGCCCGGACCGGTGCATGAACTCGCTCTCGCCCGGTCGGCCCTCGATCGCGTCCTGGCCCGGGTCCGTCGGGGGGAGCGGGTGGTCCTGGTCGAGCTGAGCCTGGGCGAGCTCGACGCGGATGCGGCCGCTGCCCTGGGGGACCGCTTCCGGGAGCTGGCCCGGGGGACGGCCGCCGAGGAAGCCCTGGTCAGGGTCGGCCGGCGTTCGGCCCGCCTGCGTTGCGGACGCTGCGGGCTGGGCACGCCCCTCTCCTGGCCCGTGGGCCCCTGCCCCCGGTGCGGGGGCCCCTTGTCCGCCACCGACCTCAAGGGGCTCCGGGTCGAACGGGTGCGGGCGCTCGCGCCGGAGGGGCCGACCGGCGTGGGACCGCGGGCCCACGGGGGGAGTTCGCGGGAGGGGTGAGGCCCGGTGTGCCTGGGGGTCGCGGGGAAGGTCGTCGAGGTCGATGGCCCGGTCGCCGTCGTCGACTTCTGGGGCGTCCGGAAGAAGGTGCGCCTGGACGTCGTCGACGAGCCCGTGAAGCCCGGGGACTACGTCCTCAACCACGTGGGTTTCGCCATCAAGCGCATCCCCGACGAGGAGGTTCGGGCCACCCTGGCCTTCTACGAGGAGCTCCTGGCCGCCAGCGACCTCATGGCCAGGGACGTGAAGACCGACATCGGGTCGTGACGACGGGGGCCGGGGGCGTCGTGCCGCAGGCCGCCGGGGCCGCCGGGCAGGGAGCCAGGGAGCTGCAGTTCCGGGACCCCGGGAAGGCGGCCGCCCTCACCCGGGCCCTGGAGCGGGTGGCCTCGGAGATCGGCCGACCCGTGACCGTGATGCACGTCTGCGGCAGCCACGAGCAGGCCATCGCCCGCTTCGGGCTGCGCAGCATCCTGCCGCCCGCCCTGCGGGTGATCATGGGGCCCGGCTGCCCCGTCTGCGTCACCGACGAGCCCGAGGTCGACGAGGCCGTGGCCCTGGCCCGGCAGGGGGCGGTGGTCGCCACCTACGGCGACATGGTCCGGGTCCCGGGGAGCGTGAGGTCCCTGGCCGACATCCAGGCCCAGGGCGCCGACGTCCGGGTGGTGTACAGCGCGGCCGAGGCCGTGGACCTGGCCCGCAGGACCGACCGGGAGGTGGTGTTCTTCGCCACCGGCTTCGAGACCACCGCCGTGGCCACCGCCGCCGTGGTCCTGGCCGACCCTCCGCCGAACTTCTCGGTCCTCTCGGCCCACAAGTACATCCCCCCGGTCATGGAGATCGTGGCCGAGATGCCGGGGTCGAGGGTGGAGGGGTTCCTGGCCGCCGGCAACGCGGCGACCATCACCGGCTGGAAGGTCTTCGAGCGGTTCGTCGAGCGCCACCGGGTCCCGGTGGTCGTGGGGGGCTTCGAGCCCCTGGACATCCTGGCCGCCCTGGCCAGGCTCCTCGAGCTCATCCGCGACGGCGACCTGCGGGTGGTGAACGCCTACCCCCGCTGCTGCACGGCGGAGGGCAACCGGCCCGCCCAGCGGCTCCTCTGGAAGGTCTTCCGCACCGTGGGCGGGGTGTGGCGGGGCATCGCCCACGTGCCCAACTCGAACCTGCGCCTGCGGGAGGAGTTCGCCTGGGTGGACGCCCGGGAGCGGTTCGAGATCGACCTCGGGGCCCTGGCCGAGGGGGCGCCACCGGGCCTCTCCCACCGGTGCATCTGCGGGGACATCATGGCGGGCATCGCGAGCCCCGAGGACTGCGAGCTGTTCGGCCGGGAGTGCACCCCGGAGCACCCGGTGGGGGCCTGCATGGTGAGCAGCGAGGGGACCTGCAAGATCTGGCATGAGTACGGG
>CAYVCH010000091.1:3187-9281 GCA_964449755.1 uncultured Actinomycetes bacterium | reverse complement strand
CTGGCACACTAGCCCCCGTGAAGGCGTCGCTGACCGGGGAGGCGCCGGTCGTGCCCCCGCCCTCCGTCCCCCAGGCCGGGCCGCGCCGGGGCGGCGGGTGGCGGCGGGTCATGCGCTGGGCCGGCGCCCTGTCCCTGGCCGGCGCCGTGGCCGTCGGCGCCAACCTGGCCTGGCAGCTCTGGGGCACCGGGCTCATCACGAAGCGGGCCCAGGCCGAGCTGCGAGCGAGCTTCGAGGACCTGATCGTCGTGGCCCCCGACCGGGGGGCGGTCCCCGGAGAGCCGGGCGCTTCCGGGCCCGCCGTGCGGGTTCCCGGCCAGGCCGTGGCCATCCTGGAGATCCCCCGGATGGACCTGGACGTGGTCGTGGTGGAGGGGACCGACACCGAGGCCCTGAAGAGGGGCCCTGGGCACTATGCGGGGACGGCCTACCCCTGGGACGACGGCGGCCGCGTCGCCATCGCCGGCCACCGGACCACCTACGGCGCGCCCTTCTGGGACCTGGACGCGCTGCGGCCAGGGGACCCCATCTTCCTGAAGACCGAGTACGGGACCTTCCGCTACAGGGTGGTGAAGAGCCGGATCGTGGCCCCGACCGCCTCCTGGGTCCTCGAGCAGACGAGGAGGCCAACCCTGGTCCTCACCACCTGCAACCCTCGCTTCTCGGCGGCCCAGCGCCTGGTCGTCTTCGCCGAGCGGGCCTGACTCAGAGGGCGTCCGGCCCCCGCTCCCCGGTGCGGATCCGGATCACCTGCTCCGCCGGGAGGACCCAGATCTTCCCGTCCCCGATCTTCCCGGTGCGGGCGGCCTTCATGATGGCGTCCACCACGCCCTGGGCCTGGGCGTCGTCGACCAGGACCTCCACCTTCACCTTGGGCACGAAGTCCACCTGGTACTCGGCGCCCCGGTAGACCTCGGAGTGGCCCCGCTGGCGGCCGAAGCCCTCCACGTCGCTGGTGGTGAGGCCCTGGACGCCGGCGTCCCGCAGGGCCTCCTTCACCTCATCCAGCCGGTGGGGCTTGATGACCGCGACGACGAGCTTCATCCCGACCCCCCCTCCACGGGCGGCATCTCCTGCTCGGCCGACGCGTCCATCTGCACCCCCTGGCTCGGAAGCCGTCGCCGCCCAGGGTAGGGGCAAGGTGTTTCGCCGGGATCACCACCGGGTGAACTGTGGGTTAACCGGGGACCCGGACCGCCGCTCCCGCCCGCTGGTGGCGTCCCCTCGGCCAGGCCGCCCCCGGGGCCGGCCCCTGCCGCTACTCCCACTCGATGGTGGCCGGGGGCTTCGAGGAGACGTCGTACAGGACGCGGTTCACCCCCGGCACCTCCCGGATGATCCGGGCGGCGATGCGGTCGAGGAGGTCGTCGGGCAGGCGGGCCCAATCGGCGGTCATGGCGTCTTCGCTCGTCACCGCCCGCACGACCACCGGGTACTGGTAGGTGCGCCCGTCCCCCATGACCCCCACGCTCCGGACATCGGCGAGGAGCACGGCGAAGGCCTGCCACAGCTCCCGGGCCAGGCCGGCCCGGCGGACCTCCTCCTGGACCACCCGATCGGCGGCCCGGACGATGGCCAGGCGCTCCGGGGTCACCTCCCCCACGATGCGCACGGCCAGGCCCGGCCCGGGGAAGGGCTGCCGCCAGACGATCTCCTCGGGCAGGCCCAGGGCTTCCCCCACCTCCCGCACCTCGTCCTTGAACAGGTCCCGCAGGGGCTCCACCAGCTCGAGGTCCATCTCCGCCGGCAGGCCGCCCACGTTGTGGTGGGTCTTGATCCGGGCCGCCGTCCGGGAGCCCGACTCGACGACGTCGGGGTAGAGGGTCCCCTGGACGAGGAACCGAGCCCCGGTGTGGTCCCGGGCCACCTCCTCGAAGACCCGGATGAACTCCTCGCCGATGCGCAGGCGTTTCTCCTCCGGATCGGTGACCCCGGCCAGCCGCGCGAGGAACCGGTCGGCCGCCTTCACGTGGACCAGGGGGATGCGGAAGTGGCGGGCGAAGGTCTCCTCGACCTGCTCGGCCTCGCCCTCGCGCAGGAGCCCGGTGTCCACGAAGACGCAGGTGAGCCGCTCCCCCACGGCCTTGTGGACCAGGAGGGCCGCCACCGCCGAGTCCACCCCGCCCGAGAGCGCGCAGAGCACCTCGCCCTCCCCCACCTGGGCCCTGACCCCGGCCACCTGACGCTCGATCACGTTGGCCGGCGTCCAGTCGGGCAGGAGGCCGCAGGCGTCGTAGAGGAAGCGCTTCATGATCTGGAGCCCCCGCGGCGTGTGGGCGACCTCGGGGTGGAACTGGACCCCGTAGAGCCCCCGCTCGGGGTCCTCCATGGCGGCCACCGGGGTGGCGCTCGTGCGCGCCGTCACCCGGAACCCCTCGGGCGCCCGGACAACGGTGTCGCCGTGGCTCATCCAGACCGTGTCGACGCCGGGCAGGTCGCCCAGGAGGACGCCGGGCTCGTCCACCGCCAGCTCGGTCCTGCCGTACTCGCGCAACCCCGTGGCCCGGACCTCGCCGCCCAGGCGGTCCGCCATGAGCTGGTGGCCGTAGCAGATGCCCAGGACGGGGACACCCATGTCGAACAGGGCCGGATCCACCCCCGGGGCTCCCTCCTCGTAGACCGAGGCCGGGCCGCCGGAGAGGACCAGCCCCGCGGGTCGCCGGGCGGCCAGCTCCGGGGCGGACAGGTCGTGGGGGACGACCTCGGAGTAGACGCGGCACTCGCGGATGCGGCGGGCGATGAGCTGGGCGTACTGGGCGCCCAGGTCCACCACCAGGACCGGGCGGGGCTGCTCGCGGCTCACGCCCCGCCTTCCCGGCCCGGACGCCCGCTCACCCCATCCCCACTCCCTGGGCCCGCTGGTAGACCTTCCCCTCGGTCCCGATGGAGGGAGCCACCACCAGCTCGGCCTTCTGGAACTCCTTCACGTTCGCGTAGCCGGTGGTGGCCATGGAGGTGCGCAGCGCCCCGAACAGGTTCAGGGTGCCGTCGTTGTCGTGGGCCGGCCCCACCAGGATCTCCTGCAGCGACCCCACCTGCCGGGTGCGCACCCGGGTGCCCCGGGGCAGGGTGGGGTGGAACGTGGCCATCCCCCAGTGGAAGCCGCGGCCGGGAGCCTCGTAGGCCCGGGCCAGGGGGGAGCCCAGCATGACCGCGTCGGCGCCGCAGGCGATGGCCTTCGCGATGTCCCCCCCGGTCCGCATGCCGCCGTCGGCGATGACGTGGACGTAGCGGCCGGTCTCGTGGAGGTGCTGCATGCGGGCGGCGGCCGCGTCGGCAATGGCCGTGGCCTGGGGGACGCCGACGCCGATGACGGCCCGGGTGGTGCAGGCGGCGCCCGGCCCCACCCCCACCAGGATCCCGACGGCGCCGGTGCGCATGAGGTGGAGGGCCGTCGAGTAGGAGGCGCAGCCGCCCACGATGACGGGGATGTCGAAGCGGGCGATGAACTCCTTCAGGTTCAGGGGCTCGGTGCGGGACGACACGTGCTCGGCCGAGACGACCGTCCCCTGGATCACCAGGAGGTCCAGCTCCGCCTCGAGGACCAGGGGCGCGTACCGCCGCACCCGCTGGGGCGTGAGGGATGCGGCCGCCACCACGCCCCCCTCCTTGATCTCCCGGATCCGCCGGACGACCAGCTCGGGCTTCACCGGCTCCCGGTAGATCTCCTGCATCCTGCGCGTGGCCTTCTCGTCGGGGAGGGACGCGATCTCCTCGAAGACCGGCTCCGGCTCCTCGTAACGGGTCTGGAGCCCCTCCAGGTTCAGCACGGCCAGGCCTCCCAGGCGACCGATCTCCACGGCCGTGGCCGGGGAGACCACGGCGTCCATGGCCGCCGCCATCATGGGCAGCGCGAAGGTCCAGGCGTCGATCTCCCAGGTGATGTCCACGTCGTCGGGGTCCCGGGTCCGCCGGGACGGCACGATGGACACCTCGTCCAACCCGTAGGCGCGGCGCGCCGTCTTGCCGATGCCGATCTCCAGGTCCATCCGCTCCTACCTCGCCCCCGATACGGCGGGCGCCCACCCCGGGGGAGGGGCGGGCGTCCGGCGTGCCTGCATGGATGGAAGGTACCAGGCCCCCCCGGCCCCGGCGAGCCTCCCCCGGCTCGTGCCGGCGGGCGCGGAGGGCCGGCCGCGGATCCCCCGCGGGTGATTGAACCGGCGCCGCCGGCGCCCAATAATCCCGGTGGCGGCCCCCCGCGACACGAGAGGAGGTGGCGCCTTGGCGGAGGCGCCCCGGTTCACCCGTAGCGTCCTCGGGTACAGCCCGGCCAGCGTCCGGCGGATCCTCGCCGACCGCGACGCCATGTTCCTGCGGGCCCGGGAGGAGGCAGCGCGGGCCCGGGAGGAGGCAGCGCGGGCCCGGGAGGAGGCGGAGCGGGCCTGGTCCCGGGTCACCGAGCTGGAGGCCAGGGTGCAGGCGGCCGCGGAGGACCTGCAGCGGCAGCAGGAGCGGGCCGAGGCCGCCGAGGCCAGGGTGGCGGAGCTCGAAGCGCAGCTCCAGGCGGTGGGGAGGGGCGGCGGGGAGGGTGGCACCCAGGACGTCCTGGCCGGGGTGCTGCCCCCCGGTCGAGCCGGCCTGTCGGTCCGGCAGGAGCTGTCGGCGCTCCTCGCGAACACGGAGCGGGCCGTGGCCCGCATCATCGAGGGGGCCCGCCGCACGAGCGAGCAGGAGCTGCAAGAGGCGGAGCGGGTGCGGGAGCAGGTCCAGGCCCGGGTGGCCCAGCTCGAGGGCTGGCTGCAGCACGTCACCCCGTTGATCGGGTCGACCAGGACCTCCGTCGAGGAGGCCCGTGCGCGGGTGGGAGAGGTCGCCGATCGGATCCGGACGGCGCTGGCGCCCATCACCGAGGCCATGGACGTCCTGGCCGGCCGGCTGGCGGAGCTGGCCCGCGCTCCCATGCCCGCGACCGAAGGGGTGGGCGAGGCCCGCCCTCCGGCGCCTCCCGAGGCCGCGCCGGAGCCCAGCCCAGCGCCTCCCGAGGCGGCGCCGGAGCCCAGCCCAGCGCCTCCCGAGGGCGAGGTCCGACCGGGGGTGGGCGGGCCCCTCGAGGGCCGACGGGCGCCCGGCCCACCGGGGGAGGCTCCCGCCGTGGGCGGGGAGGCGGCGCCCCCCGAGCGCGAGGAGGCGAGTGGCGCGGAGTTCCTCGCCCGGCTGAGCGAAGCCTTCGCGTGGGTAGCCGGCCCCGAGGAGGGGCAGGGCGAAGGGCGACCGCCGGCAGAAGGGGGGCCCCCTGAGCCCCCCGCCGACCAGGGTGGAGGAACCGACCGGGGTGCGGCGGGCGAGGGGCCGGGCGAACCCCGTGAGCCCGGGACCTGAGAGGCCCTCGATCACGTGGACGGGGAGGGGTGGCCCATGCCCGGTGAGCGGGACGAGGCGGGTCGTGGGGGGCGGCTGCGCCAGCCCCTCCCGGCGCCCGAGTGGGTGACGGTACGGGAGGCCGCCTTCCTCGCCCGCGTGCGGGAGGAGGACGTCCGGGACTGGATCGCCTCCCGCCGGGTGCAGCACGCCCCGCTTGTTCCCCGGGGAGGCGGATCCGGCCCTGGTCAGGACCGCGGACGTCGCAGGCGCTCCATGGAGCCCCTCGCCCGGCTCGCCCGGGGGGACCGGGCCCGCGCCCTCGCGGTCAGGGTCCCAGGGCCCGCCCAGTCACCCGGCGGTTGAGGCCGCCGGCGGCGCGGCTACCGGCCCTCGGCCACGTGTCCCGCCCGGGTGGTCCGCAGGTCCGTGAGGCCCGAGTGGACCTTGGGTCCCCCCACGAGCACCCTCGGGTCCTCGATGTAGCCGAGCTCGGCCAGCTTGTCCAGCACCTTCCGGAGCGACTCCTCGGGCGTCTCCACCATGGTGTCCAGGACGAGCTCGGGGTCCTCCGGCGGCTCGTAGGGGTCGTCCACACCGGTGAAGTTCTTGATCTCGCCGGCCAGGGCCCGCCGGTACAGCCCCTTGGGGTCGCGGTGGGCGGCGATCTCCTCGACGGTGGCGTGGACGTAGACCTCGACGAAGTCCCCGATCATCTCCCGGGCCCGCTTCCTCGTCTCGCGGTAGGGGGAGATGGGACAGCAGAGGGTGGCCACGCCGTTGCGGGTGAGGA
>CAYVCH010000091.1:0-3177 GCA_964449755.1 uncultured Actinomycetes bacterium | reverse complement strand
GCTGGGCCACGAAGGCGATCCGCAGGACGTTGGTGTCGCGGTCCTCCTTGGAGAACCCCAGGCCCTTGGACAGGTTCTGCCGCACCACGTCGCCGTCGAGGATCTCGACCTTGAGCCCCCGGGCCTTCAGCTCGTGGTAGAGGAGCTCGGCCACGGTGGACTTCCCCGCCCCCGACAGGCCCGTGAACCAGACGGTGAAGCCCCTGGGGGTCACAGGAAGCTCCTCCCGGCGGCCCCGTCGGGCGCCTCGAGACCGTAGAGGGAGAGGATGGTGGGGCCCACGTCCAGCAGACACAGCCCCTCCACCCGGCCCGTGGGCTGGCCCGGCGCCCCCCGCATGACCAGCACGCCCTCCCGGTCGTGGTTGGCGCCGTCGGGCCCCGTGTCGTTCTCGTAGGTGAACACGTCGGGGTTGCCCACCGATCCCACGCTCCGCCAGGCCAGGTCACCGAAGTAGACGATGAGGTCGGGGGCGACGCCGCGCACGTCGGGGTAGACGTCCTGGGGCTTCAGGACCCGGGTGCCGAGGGGCTCGCCGTCGGGACCCGGCATGGACTCCAGCCCGGCCGCCAGCTCCTCCCGGACCTCCTCGTAGCGCCCGGGCTCCACCACCCCCTGCGGCTCCCGCCCCCGCACGTTCAGGAACAGCCGCCCGTAGTAGCCGCCGTCGCCCCAGGCCACCGTGCGCCCCCAGTCGATGGGGGCCTCGGCCACCGGGACGACCCCCTCCACGCTCTCCGACAGGCTCAGGTACCCCTCGCGGACCAGCCAGTCGTTGAAGCAGACCCCGCCCATCATCGGACGGGCCCCGTGGTCGGACAGGACGATCACGACGGCGTCGTCGGGCAGCACCCCCAGGAGGTCGCCCACCTCCCGGTCCAGGACGCGGTAGTAGTCGCGGAAGGCGGCCTCGTAGGGGTTCCCCGGCTCGTACTTGGGGTGGCGGGGGTCGAAGTACTGCCAGAAGACGTGGTGAAGGCGGTCCAGTCCCATCTCCACCAGCATGAAGAGGTCCCAGGGCTTGGACCGCACCAGACGCCGGGCCACCCGGAACCGCCGCTCGGTCATCGCGAACACCTGCCCCAGCACGTGGTCCATCCCCTGCTGGCGGAAGCTGGGGATGTCGAAGATGTACTGGCCGGGACCGCCCAGCTCCTCCTCCACCTCGGCCTGCAGCTCAGAGGGGTAGGTGAAGCCCCTGGCCGAGGGCGGTGTGAGGAAGCAGGAGATGCGCCACCCCTCAACGGGCCGCGGGGGGTAGCTCGGCGGGACGCCGATGAGCAGGCTCCGCATCCCCCGCCGGCCCAGCAGGTCCCAGACGGCCGGCTCGCGCACGGCGTCGGCGGTGGCGATGGACAGGCCCTCGTAGGTGTGGTCGGCGCGGTTGCGGAAGCCGTAGATCCCGAGCTGGCCCGGGGTCTTCCCGGTCATGGCGCAGGCCCAGGCCGGGACCGTGATGGGCGGGGTGATGGAGGCGAGGGGCCCGTACAGACCCCCCGCCATGAGGGCTCGGATGTTCGGCACCTCGTCGGCCAGCTCGCCGAACAGGAGCTGCGGCGTCGCACAGTCGAGGCCGATCACCGCGACCCGTGGCCCGTCCACCATCCCGTCCTCCTCCGGTGGGTCCCCAACACGCGAGGAGCCCGGCTCCGTAGGCCGCGCTCCGGGGGACGGGCCCATCCTATCAAGGCCCTCCGCACCCCGACCAAGCTGGCACAATGGGCGCCCGATGGCCCTGTTGCGCCGGGTCCTCTACTGGCAGGCGGCGGCCTGGGCCGCCGGTGGGCTCGCCCTGGCCGCCTTCCCCGCCGCCGTCGTGGAGGGTCTGCTCCGACAGCCCCCGGTCAGCGGGTACGGGTGGGTCAGGATCGGGGGCGTCCAGGGGTTCACCCTGGCCCTCCTCATGGTCCTGGTGGGCCACCGCGTCGACGAGCTGTGGTGGTGGTCCTGGGCCTTCGTGCTCGCTGCCGCCGGCCTCGCCACGGTGGCCGTCCTCTCCCTCGTCCTGGACCTGCCCGAGGGGGCGCCCGTCCTGCCGTGGGGGCTGCTGGCCCTGGTGGCGGGGGGCTTCACTGCCGGCCTCCTGTGGGGGCTGGCCCGGGCCGGCCAGGAGCGGCCGCTCCCTTGAGGGGTGCGAGCCCCGGCCGGGCGGCCCGGACGGCATCCCTACGAGGGGACCGCGCGGCCCCCGCGGCCGGCCGCGATCCGCTCCGCGGCAAGGCGACGGGCGGCCTCCTCCGGGGTGACCCCGTCGGCCTCGGCCGCCCGGAACACCTCCAGGAGGGTGTCGCCGATGCCCCGCAGCCGCTCCTCCAGCTGCGCCTGGCTCCAGCCCAGCGTCTCCAGGCCCGCCAGGGCGAGGACCCCCCCGGCGTTGATGACGAAGTCGGGCGCGTAGAGGATCCCGGCCTCCCGGAGGCGGTCCGCGTCGGCCGCCTCGAGCAGCTGGTTGTTGGCGGCCCCCGCCACGATTCGGCACCGCAGCCCGGGGATGGTCTCCGCGGAGAGCACCCCGCCCGTCGCGCAGGGCGCGAGGACGTCGCAGGGGGTGCCCAGGGCCTCCTCGGGTGGGACCGGGTGGCCCCCGACCCGCTCGGCCACCTCCCGGGCCCGGGCCGGGACGACGTCGCTCGTGACCACGGTGGCCCCCGCCCCGGCCAGCAGCTCGGCGAGCCGCCCCCCCACGGCCCCCACCCCCTGGACGACCACGGTGCGGCCCCCCAGGTCGTCGGAGCCGAAGACGTGGGAGAGGGAGGCCCGGATCCCGTGGAACACGCCCACCGCCGTGCCCCCCGAGGGCTCCCCGGCGCCCCCTCGCTCCGGGCTCCGCCCGAGGACGTGGGGGCAGCGCTCCCCGATGACGTCCATGTCCGCGCAGCCGGTGTTCATGTCGGCGGCCGTCACGTAGGTGCCGCCCAGGGAGGCCACCAGGTCCGCGTACCGGAGCATGAGCTCCCGCCGGGCCTCCCCTCGGGGGACCTCGGGAACGGCCAGCACCGCCTTCCCGCCGCCGAAGGGAATCCCGGCGACGGCGTTCTTCAGGGTCATGGCCCGGGAGAGGCGCAGGACGTCGGCCAGGCCGTCGGCGGGGGTCGGGTAGGGCTTCAGCCGGGTGCCCCCGAACCCGGGCCCGAGGGCGGTGGAGTGGATCCCGATGAACATCCAGGCGTCCAGGGT
>CAYVCH010000090.1:0-9291 GCA_964449755.1 uncultured Actinomycetes bacterium | reverse complement strand
CGTAGGCGTACGCCGGCGATTTTACAGACCGCTCCCTTTGGCCGCTCGGGCACCCCCCCGGGAGGCCACCGGGCCGTGCGCTCCCGCCGGGCCGGCCCATGCAGGATAGCACCGGCCCGCCGACGCCTCCGCCGGCCCGACCCCTCGAGGCAGCGGTCGCTTGCCGTCGCCCGGGACCGCCGGCGTCCCCGACGAGGAGGTCGAGGAGATCCGACCCCTCCGGGTCCTCCTCGCCCGTGAGCCCCCCGCCCGCGACGGCGGCGGCCCGCGCCTAAGATGGCAGCGCCGTGGCGAAGGCCCTGTTCTCCTTCGACATCGTCTCCCGCGTCGACCTGCACGAGGTCACCAACGCCGTGGACCAGGCCAGGCGGGAGCTGGCCACCCGCTTCGACTTCAAGGACACCGGCACCAGCATCGCCCAGGACGAGGACCTGATCGAGCTCCGCTCGTCCACCGAGGACCGCCTCCGGGCCGCCGTGGAGATGCTGAAGGACAAGCTGGTCGGCCGGCGGGTGCCCCTGAAGGCCCTCTCCGAGGGTCCCGTGCAGCCGGCCGCCCGGGGGACCGTCCGCAAGAGCCTGCACGTGAACCGGGGCATCACCGAGGCCAAGGCCCGCGAGATCCTGCGGTTCGTGCGGGGCCTGGGGCTCAGGGTCCAGGGACAGGTGCAGGAGGACCAGATCCGGATCTCGGGCAGGAGCAAGGACGACCTCCAGACGGTGATCCGGGCGGTGCAGGAGCAGGACTTCGGCCTGGCCCTCCAGTTCGTGAACTTCCGGCCCTAGCCGGACGGTGGGCCCCTCCCGCCCGCCAGGCTGTACGGTGGGCCCCTCCCGCCCGCCGGGCTGTCAGGAGGGGCGCTCTCCCATTCGCCACTCCGGCCGTTGCCGGGCCCAGGACCCCCCGATAGATTGCCCGCGAACAGGAGGTGGGAGACGTGGACGTCGAGCGGCTGAAGGCACGGGCCGAGGAGATCGCCGAACGGGAGAACCGGCGCCTGCTGGAACGGACCCCCGGCTCCGCCCGCCTCTTCGAGCGGGCGGTGCGGAGCCTCCCCCGGGGCGTCGCCTCCAACTTCCAGGCGAACGACCCCTACCCCGTGTACCTCTCCCACGGGCGCGGCTCCAGGGTCTTCGACGTCGACGGCAACGAGTACGTGGACTGCCACGGCGGCTTCGGGGTGAACGTGGTGGGCCACGCCCACCCGGCCATCGTGGAGGCCATCCGGGAGGTGGCGGACCGGGGGATCCACTTCGCCGTGACCACGGAGCGGACGGTGGCCCTGGCCGAGGCCATCTGCGAGCGGTTCCAGCTGGAGCAGGTGCGCTTCGTGAACTCCGGCACCGAGGCCACCATGGACGCCATCCGGGTGGCCCGGGCCGCCACGGGCCGGGACCGGGTGGTGAAGATGGAGGGCTCCTACCACGGGCACCACGACGCCGTGCTGTTCTCGGTGGTCCCCGAGGCCGACGTCCTGGGGGTGCGCTACCGGGTGGGCGGTGAGGCCGCCGACGCCGGGGGCAGCGCCTACACGACCGAGCCCACCTCCCGGGGCGTGCCCCGCTCCACGTGGCGGGACACGATCATCGTCCCCTTCAACGACCTCCAGGCCGTGGAGGAGCTGTTCGCCGAGCACGGGGGGGAGATCGCCTGCCTCATCCTGGAGCCGGTGATGATGAACATCGGCATCGTGCTGCCGAAGCCCGGGTACCTGCAGGGCCTCCGGGACCTCTGCGAGCGCCACGGCGTGGTCCTCATCTTCGACGAGGTGAAGTGCGGCGGCACCATCGCCTACGGCGGGGCCACCGAGCGCTTCGGGGTCCGGCCCCACCTGGCCTGCTTCGCCAAGGCCATCGGCGGCGGCGCGACGATCGGCGCCTTCGGGGGGGAGGCCCGGATCATGGAGGTCGTGACCAAGGGAACCGCCCAGCAGGGGACCTTCAACGGCAACCCGCTGTCGGTGGCCGCCGGCCTGGCGGCCCTCACCAAGGTCCTCACCCGGGAGGCCTACGACCACCTGGCGAAGATCGGCTCCCTCCTGGCCGAGGGGTGCCAGCGGGCCATCGACGCCACCGGCATCCCCGCCCACACCGTCGACCTGGGAGCGAAGGGCTGCGTCTCCTACCGGAAGCAGCCCCTCACCAACTACCGCGACTTCCTGGAGACCGTGCCCGAGCTCTTCTACGCCTCCTTCACCTGGATGATCAACCGGGGGATCTTCATGACCCCCGGTGACGAGGAGCAGTGGACCCTCTCGGTGCAGCACACCGAGGAGGACGTCCAGCGCTACGTCGAGGCCTTCGGGGCCTTCTGCGCCGAGCTCACGGGGTAGCCGCCAGGCGCGGCGGCTACCGGATCCGCCCCGCCAGCTCCCGGAGCCTGGCGATCCGGGCCTCCGTCGGCGGGTGGGTGGAGAACAGCCCGGCCAGGGTCATCGCCGCCTGGCGGCCCCGGAAGGGGTTGACGATGAACAGGTGAGCCTGGGCGGGGCTCACGGTGGAGGGCACCGGTACCTGCCGGGCCGCCGCCTCGAGCGTGCGCAGGGCGCTGGCCAGGGCCTCCGGGTCCCGGGACAGGATGGCCCCCGACTCGTCGGCCTGGTACTCCCGGGACCGCGACACCGCAAGCTGGATGAGCATGGCGGCCAGGGGTGCCAGGATCCACGCCACGAGCACCGCCAGGGGGCCCAGGGGGTTGTCCCGCTCGTCCCGGCCGCCGAACCCCCCGAACCAGAAGGCCATCCGGGCCAGGAACGTGATGGCCATGCCGATGGCGGCAGCCACGGTCCCCACGAGGACGTCCCGGTTGCGCACGTGGGACAGCTCGTGGGCGAGCACCGCGCGGAGCTCCCGCTCGTCCAGGATCTGGAGGATCCCCCGGGTGACCGACACCGCCGCCCTGGAAGGGCTCCGCCCGGTGGCGAAGGCGTTGGGCTGCGCCATCTCCGAGACGTAGATCCGGGGCACCGGCATGCCGGCCTCGGCCGCCAGCTGCCGGACGATCCGGTACAGCTCCGGCGCCTGCGCCTCGCTCACCGGCCGGGAACCGGTGGTGGCGATGGCGATCCGGTCGGAGAACCAGTACATGGCGAGGTTGAAGGCCAGGGCCAGCAGGAGGGCCGTGGTGGCGCCCCGCTGACCGCCCACGGCGCCGCCGACCAGCACGAACAGGCCGCCCAGGGCGGCGATGAGGACCCAGGTCTTCACGCGGTTGATCCCGATCATGGCTTCAGTTTCCCACACGATCTTCGCCGATGCCGGCCCGCCGGTTCGCCGGGCCGGCTCAGGGGGCCACGAGGGTGGCCCCCTGGGGCACCCGGGCCAGGAGGTCCGGGAAGACGAAGACGGCCACGATGGCCACGAGGGCCACCGCCACCACGGCCGACACCAGGGCCGGCGGGGAGAGGGGGCGCTCCTCCCCCTCCTCGAAGATCATCTGGCGGGGGATGGCGAGGTAGTAGAAGAGGCTGATCACCGAGTTCACCACCATGACCGCCGCCAGCCAGGGCCCGATGCCCCCCCGCTCGATGGCCACGGTGAACACGAAGAACTTCGCCCAGAACCCGCCCGTCGGGGGCACCCCGGCCAGGGACACCATGAACAGGGTCATCCCCGCCCCGAGCAAGGGAGCCCGCCGCATGAGCCCGGCGAAGTCGGTGAACAGCAGGGTCGGACGCTCCCGGGAGACGGCCACCACCACGGCGTAGGCCCCCAGGTTCATGATGGCGTAGATGAGGATGTAGGTGACGGTGGCCGCGAAGGCCCGCTCGTCGGTGGCCGCCGATCCGCCGGCCACGGCGAAGGGCACCAGGATGTACCCGGACTGGGCGATCCCCGAGTACGCGAGCAGCCGCACGGCGTGCCGTTGCTGGAGGGCGATGAGGTTGCCCACGGTCATCGAGGCCACCGAGAGGGCGGCGAAGACGGGGGCCCAGAAGTCGGCCTGCCCCGGGAAGGCCTGGAACATGAGCTGCAGCAGGCCGGCGAAGCCCGCGGCCTGGGAGGCCACCCCCAGGAAGGCCGCCACCGGCACCGGCGCCCCCTCGTAGGTATCGGGGGCCCAGAACTGGAAGGGCACCGCCGAGACCTTGAAGGCGAACCCCGTCACCACGAGGAGGATGGCGGCGAGGACGAGGGTCTGCTGCCCCGCCGGGACCCCGGCCAGGGCCACCGCCACCTCCGCCAGCCGGGTCCTGCCGGTGACCCCGTAGACCAGGCTCATCCCGTAGAGCATGACGGCGGTGGAGAGCACCCCGATGAGGAAGAACTTCACCCCCGCCTCGGTGGAGCGGAGGTCGCCCTTGCGGAAGGCGGTGATGAGGAAGGCCGGCGCCGAGACCAGCTCCAGCGACAGGAACAGCATGAGCAGGTCCCGGGAGGAGGGCATGAGCAGGGAGCCCAGGACCGCGGTCAGGAGCAGGTAGTAGTACTCGCCCTGGTAGTACCGGCCCTCCCGGAAGTACCGGGCCGACACGGCGAGCACCACCACCGCCACGGCCAGGAAGAACACCTTGAACAGCACGGCGAAGTCGTCGACCACGAACATCCCGCCGAAGGCGCTGCGCTCCTCCCCGACCAGGGTGAGGGCGGCCACCAGGGCCGCCAGGACCCCCGCCGTGGACACCGGCATGGCCACCCACGCGCGGGCCGGCCGGAGGAAGGCGTCCACCATCACCACGGCGAGGAGGGTCCCGGCGAGGACGAGCTCCGGGAGGATGGCGTGGTAGTCGATGGCCTGGCTCATGGCCCCCGCTCACGCCCCCAGCAGGGTCAGCAGCCCCCGGACGGCCTCGTCGGTCATGCCGAACACGAGCCGGGGGAAGACCCCCAGGGCCAGGATCAGGGCGAGCAGCGGCGCCCACGACACCCACTCCACGGCCGTCACGTCGGGGATGGCCTCGTCCCTCCACCGGTCCGGGAGCGTCCCCAGGTTCACCCGCTGGATGGTCCACAGGAAGTAGCCGGCGGTGAGGATGGTGCCGATGCCCCCCGTCACCATGAAGGTGCGGAACCAGCCCACCGACAGGCCCACGGCCGGCCTGAAGGCCGACAGCAGGGCCATGACCTCCCCCCAGAACCCCGCCAGGCCGGGCAGCCCCAGGGAGGCGATGGCGATGTAGCCGAAGACCGTCCCCAGGTAGGGGAGCTTCTTCAGCAGGCCGCCGCCGATGTCCGAGATCATCCGGGTGTGGTAGCGGTCGTAGACCGACCCGATCCAGAAGAACAGCATCCCGGTGATGACCCCGTGGGCCACCATGCCGAAGACGGCGGCGTTGATGCCGATGTCGGTGAGGGTGGCGATGCCCAGCATCACGAAGCCCATGTGGCCCACGGAGGAGAAGGCGATGAGCCGCTTCAGGTCCCGCTGGGCCAGGCAGGCCAGGGCGGCGTAGACGATGGCGATGGCGGCCAGGGCCCCGATCCAGGGGGCCCAGACGACGGCGGCGTCGGGGAGGACCGGCACCGCGATCCGGACGAACCCGTACGTGCCCATCTTCAGCAGGATCCCGGCCAGGAGCACCGACCCCACGGTGGGGGCCTCGGTGTGGGCGTCGGGGAGCCACGTGTGGAAGGGCCACATGGGGACCTTGATGGCGAAGCCCAGGAACACCGCCGCGAACACGACCATCTGGAAGCCGCGGGTGAAGCCGCCGGCCGCGGCGAACTCCTGGAGCTTCAGGATGTCGAAGGTGTGGGGGTCGGGTCCCCGGAAGAACATCCCGAGGAAGCCCAGGAGCATGAACACGCTGCCGAACAGCGTGTACAGGAAGAACTTGATGGCCGCGTACTCGCGGTTGGCGCTGCCCCAGATCCCGATGAGGAAGTACATGGGGACCAGGACCAGCTCCCAGAACACGAAGAACAGGATGAGGTCGAAGGCGATGAAGGTCCCGGCCATCCCCGTCTCCAGCAGCAGGACCAGGGCGACGAAGGCCTTGGTCCGGCCGGGGCTCGGGACGAACTGCCAGGTGTAGACGGCGCAGAGGAAGGACAGCAGCAGGGTGAGCAGGAACAGGGGGAGACTGATGCCGTCGATGCCCACGTGGTAGCGGGCGTTGATGGCCGAGATCCAGGGCACGTCCACCTCGAACTGCAGGCCGGCGCCGGCCCCGTAGTCGAAGCCGCCGGCGATGCCGACGCCGGCCGCCAAGGCCGCCCCGGAGAAGACGATGCCCAGGGCCCGCACGGTGGCGTCCCGCTCCCGCGGCACCGCGGCGATCACCAGCGCCCCCGCCGCCGGCAGGAACGTGGCGACCGTGATCGCCCAGCTCTCCCACCCGCTCATACGACCCTCCGCCCTCGGATCAGATCCTCGTGAAGACCAGGGCCAGCACGATGACGCCGGTGAACAGGAACACGGCGTAGCGCTGGACGTTGCCCGACTGGAGGTAGCGGAGCAGCCCGCCCGAGAACCCCGTGGTCTGGGCCACCCCGTTCACGGCGCCGTCCACCACCCGGGTGTCGAACAGGTGAACGGCGGCCGAC
Organism: uncultured Actinomycetes bacterium; assembly: GCA_964449755.1. Taxonomy (GTDB): domain Bacteria; phylum Actinomycetota; class UBA4738; order UBA4738; family HRBIN12; genus CAYVCH01. Next base: position 2,806 of record CAYVCH010000090.1, on the reverse strand, counting down.
AGGAGCCGGGCGGCCCGGGCGAAGGCGTGCACGACGCCGTCGAGGACCACCCGGTTCGACCAGTCCACGGCGGCCGACAGCCGGTACTGGACTGGCCGCACGATCCCCCGCAGGTAGATGTCGTCCAGGAAGTACTTGCGCTCCAGCACCCGGTAGGCGGGGCCCAGGGCCCGCAGCGGGTCCCGCTCCCGCCAGCGCGCGTACAGCCGGTACCCGGCGGCGATCCCCGCCAGGGCCCCCAGGACCGAGACGGCGGCGAAGCCGTAGGCGAAGGGCTCGGCCTCCGCCGCGCCGACGTGGACCCAGTCGGCGAAGACGGCGTTCAGCTGCGGCGCGCCCAGGAACCCCACGACGGCGGACCCGGTGGCCAGCACCACCAGGGGCACCGTCATCACCGCCGACGACTCGTGGGGGTGGCCGCGGCCCCGGTACTCCCCGAAGAACGTGAGCAGCATGGCCCGGGTCATGTAGAAGGCGGTGACCACGGCGGTGGCCATGGCCACCGCCCACAGCCCGTAGTTCCCGGTCCGCCAGGCCGTCGTGATGATCTCGTCCTTGGACCAGAAGCCCGCCAGGGGCGGGATGCCCGCCAGGGCCCCGCCGCCCACCATGAACGTCCAGAACGTGACGGGCATGGCCTTCCGCAGGCCCCCCATCTCGCTCATGTTGTTGGTCCCCACGGCGTGGATCACCGAGCCGGCGGCCAGGAACATCAGGGCCTTGAAGAAGGCGTGGGTGAACATGTGAAACAGGCCCGGGGTGTAGCCGGCCTCCCCCAGGGACAGCCCGGCCACCATGTAGGCGATCTGCGACACCGTGGAGTAGGCGAGGACCCGCTTGATGTCGTCCTGGACGGCGGCCAGCAGGGCGGCGATGAGCATGGTGACCGCGGCGATGGCGGAGACGAAGGCCATGGCCTGCCCGGCCGGCGCGAAGACCGCGAACATCCGGCCCACCAGGTAGACGCCGGCCACCACCATGGTGGCGGCGTGGATGAGGGCCGACACGGGGGTGGGGCCGGCCATGGCGTCCGGCAGCCACACGTGGAGGGGGAACTGGGCCGACTTGCCGATGGCGCCCCCGAAGAGGAGCAGGCCCGCGGCGGTGAGGACCCCCGGGGCGATGGCCCCGTCCTCCGCGGCCCGGGCGATGGCGGGGATGTTGGCCGTGCCGGTCGCCAGGACCAGCGCGAAGATGCCGAAGAGGAAGGGCACGTCGCCGGTCTTCGTCGTGATGAAGGCCTTGATGCCGGCGTCGGAGTTGACCCTGTCCTCCCACCAGTGCCCGATGAGCAGGTACGAGCACAGGCCCACCAGCTCCCAGCCGACGAGGAGCTGGAAGAGGTTGTTGGCCACCACCAGGTTGAGCATGGAGCCGGTGAACAGGGAGAGCGCGGCGAAGTACCAGGTGTACCGGGCGTCGCCGTGCATGTAGCCGACGGAGTAGACCTGGACGCAGAGGGACACCAGGGTGACCATGAGGAACATGACGGCCGTGAGGCCGTCGACGTACTGGCCGACCTCCAGGGTGAAGGAGCCCACGGGGGCCCAGTCGAGTCCCGCCTCGTAGGGGCCACCCCCCCGGACGAAGTGCCACAGGACGGCCAGGGACAGGCCGAAGCCCGCGGCGACGGCCAGGAGGCCGAACTCGACCCCCCGGGCGGGCATCCGCTTCCCCAGGAAGACGATGGCGAAGAAGGCCACCAGGGGCAGGGCCACCACGACCCAGGTGAACCGCAGGATCCCCGGGTCGGCGGCGAGGGCGGCGGTCTCGGCCCCTACCACCGGAGCAGGTTCACCTCGTCGACGTTGATGCTCTCCCGGTTGCGGTAGAGCAGGATCACGATGGCGAGGCCGATGCCGACCTCCGCGGCGGCCACGGCGATGACGAACAGGGCGAAGACCTGGCCGGTGAGGTCCCCCAGGTACTGGGAGAAGGCCACCAGGTTCACGTTCACCGCGTTCAGCATGAGCTCGATGGACATGAGCACCATGACGGCGTTGCGTTGGGCCAGCACCCCGAAGACGCCGACGGCGAAGAGGGCGGCCGAGAATAGCAGCGGCAGGGCCAGGCGAATCACCGCTCCGGGTCCCTCCTGGCCAGCACGACGGCCCCGACGAGGGCCGCGAGCAGCAGGAACGACACCGCCTCGAAGGGCAGCACGAAGTCCCGGAAGATGGCGCCACCCACGGCCCCGGTGGTGGTGTGGAGGGTGTCCACCCGCGAGGCCGACCAGCCGAAGGCCCCGAGGAGGAGGGCGGCCAGGCCGGCCAGGGCGGCCAGGCCGACCAGCGCGGCCAGGCCCCGCTGCTGGTTGTGCATGGCCTGCCGCCCGATGGGGGCCCGGGTCAGCATGAGGCCGAACAGGAACAGGATCACGATGGCCCCGACGTAGATCAGGACCTGCACCCAGCCGACGAACTCGGCGCCCAGCACCAGGTAGGAGCCGCCCACCATCGAGAGGGTCACCACCATGGAGAGGACCCCGTGGACGACGTTCCGGGCCGTGACCATCCCCACGGCCGCCGCCACCCCGACCAGGGCGAACGCGAGGAAGGCGACCTCCTGCCCCGTCACGGCTCGGACGACCCCTCCGCCTTCCTGCGGGCGGCGACCATCGCCGCCCGGCGGGCCTGCCCCTCGGCCACGCGACGGTCGGTGCCCCTGGCCAGCAGATCCGCCAGGACCCGGTCGAAGGTCTCCTGGTCCAGGGCGACCTCCCGGCGCCCCCGCTCCCCCGCCGGGGCGGCGGGCGCCGCGGTGGCCGGGACCGCCGGGGACGCCGCTGCGGCCGCCTCTCCCGGGG